>DLFZ01000076.1 GCA_002482435.1 Christensenella sp. UBA7707 | reverse complement strand
CATGGAGCCGGGGGCGAAATGCCCTTCCTTTATATACTGTTCGGCTTCGGCCACGGTGAGGGTGGAGAGCTCCTGCTGGTTGGGCTTGTTGTAGTTGATGGCAACCTTTTCCACAGCCGTGAGGATTACGAGCGCGTCCGCGTCCAAATCCTCGGCGAGCTTTTCGGAAGCAAGGTCCTTGTCGATCACCGCTGCGGTGCCTTCAAGATCGCCCTTTTCGTTGCGGATTACGGGAATGCCGCCGCCGCCTACCGTAATGGGGATGAAGCCCGCGCCTAAAAGCGCCTTCACGGCGTTGAGCTCTACGATTTCAACGGGCATCGGGGAGGCAACAACCCTGCGCCAGCCGCGGCCGGCATCTTCTTTGAGGGTATAACCCTTTTCGGCGGCGATGGACTGCGCTTCTTCTGCGGTGTAGAAGGGGCCGATGGGCTTGGAGGGGCTTTTGAACTTCGGGTCGTTGCGGTCAACCACTACCTGCGTTACAACCGTGACGACTTCCTTGTCGGAGCCGCGTTTTTTGAGCACCTTGGAAAGGCCCTGCTGCATGTGGTAGCCGATCATGCCCTGGCTCATGGCGCCGCAAACGTCAAACGGCATGGCGGGGGAGACGGGGGTTGCAAATTCGTTTTGCAGCACGATACGGCCCACCTGCGGCCCGTTTCCGTGCGCAAGCACGACGCTGTAACCGTTTTCAATGATGTCAACGATGTATTCGGAAGTTTCTTCTACAACCTCGAGCTGTGCCTCGGCGGTCGCGGGCTTACCGGCTGCCTGAAGTGCATTGCCGCCAAGCGCGATGACGATCTTTTTCATGGCCTGCTGCGTTCTCCTAACTATTTTTTGATGAAGCTAAAAATAAATTTGGTGCGCGAGAATATTATAGTATGCCCAAATTCGCGTGTCAACCGAAAAGCGGGCACATTCCGGATATATTCTTGTTAAAAAAGAGAAAGTGAGACCTGCGATTGCCCTTTTTGCGGAAAAGAAGCGGTTTTCTTGAAAAGCGCAGCGTTATTGATCCTTTTTTTGCGGCAAAACCGGCGGACGCGTGCCATTTTCGGCTGCGTTGAGGCCGGCAAGGAAACCCATACGGAAAGCATCGCGTACGATGCTCAAAAGGTAGCTTTCAAAGCGGTCGTATTCGTTGGAAAGCAGATAGTCCTCAAAGTAATCATCCAAGCTGTTCGCCATAGCTCATCTCCTATGCGAAAGAACTATCAAACATTATACACACCAATCCGCGCGCGTCAATGCGTATTCCGCGAACTTCATAATAAATTTCAAAAGAACCGCGAAATATGCGTTTTACGCCAATGAGCCTTGCATGTCAAAGTATTTTTTGCAAGATATAAAGCAGTTTTTACGGTTTAAATCGCAAAAAAGTTCGATACAATGAAACAAGCGCAAAAAGCCCTGACGAAAAAATGCAGAAAAAGCGCATAAAAAACCGAAGCAAAAAAGAGGCTTTCGCGCAAATGCCCAGGCGGGATCAAACAGCGAATATACTATATATACCCTGTTGAATTCCCTGAAAAAAGCGTGTAGAATAGAAAAGTCAGGTGGGGGTATCCGGTGAGCCTCCTCGTATGGTTTTTCATTTCTCAGCATTCAAAAAAGAACAAGGAGAGAAACGAACAATGACGAAGAAAACCTTTGCCCTGTTGCTGTGTTTCTTAATGGTAGCGGGTACGCTCGGCGCATGCGCCCCCGGCGCGGCGACCGATTATGACGCAGCCGTGTACCGCACCCTGTACGCCTCCGAAGTATCCACCCTCAATTACCTCGTCGCCTCCAGTACCTGGGATCAGCAGGTTGGCGCGAACGTAATCGACACCCTCGTGGAGTACGACCAGTACGGTGAGCTCAAGCCCGGTCTTGCCGAAACCTGGGAAGTTTCCGACGACGGCACCGTTTGGACGTTCCACCTTCGCGATGGCGTGAAGTGGTACGACTATCAGGGCAACGAGGTTGCCGACCTTACCGCGCAGGACTTCGTGGACGCCGCCAAATACGTTTTGACCGCGGAATACGAAAGCGGCACCAGCTACATGATCACGAGCTTCGTCGTGAACGCCGCCGAGTATGAAGAAGGCGCCATCACCGATTTCTCGCAGGTTGGCGTAAAGGCCGTGGATGAGCATACCCTCCAGTACATCACCAACGGCAACTATCCGTTCTTCCCCACCTGCCTTACCTATGTGTGCTACATGCCCGCCTACGGCCCGCAGCTTGAGGAGCTTAAAGCGGATTTCGGCACCGGCAACGACAAAATGTACTATTGCGGCGCTTACATTCTTTCCGAGTATGAGCCGCAGGTCAAGCACGTTTATTTGAAGAACTACAACAACTGGGATGCGGATAACATCCACATCACCAAGATCGAGCGTACCTACAACGCCGAATCGTCCACCCTCGGGCCGGCGATGGTGCTGCGCGGCGAGATCAACTACGCCGAGATCAGCAACGACATCGTTCCCGAATGGCTCCAAAACTACTCGGAATACCTGAGCAAAGACCGTGCGGTTCCCGATTACTCCTACTTCTTCTGCTTCAACTACAAGCCGGAGTATGACGAAGCCTGGGCCCCGGGCGACTGGAAGATCGCCGTGACCAACGAGAACTTCCGTAAGTCCATCATGTACGCGTTCAACCGCGAGTACGCCATTGCAGCGACCGATGCGGAAAACGTTGCCGAGGTTCTTCAGAACACCATCACCCCGCGTACCTTCACGAGCGTGAATGGCGTAGACTATACGGCTCTGCCCGAGTTTAGCGGCGTTGCCGACAACTTCTACAACGAGGCCGAAGCGGTGAAGTACCGCGACCTCGCCCGCGCCGAGCTTGAGGCGGCCGGCGTCACCTTCCCCGTCCAGATGGTCATCACCTATCGTGCGGACATGAAGGATTGGGAGAGCGAATCCACCCTCATCAAGCAGCAGATCGAAAGCGTGCTCGGTGCCGACTATGTGACCTGCGTCCTCAACGGCGCGGCTGCCGACAGCTTCCTCACCAAGACCCGCCGCGCGGGCGTGTACTCGTTCATGCGCTGCAACTGGGGTGCGGACTATGAAGACCCGTCCACCTGGGCAGAGCCTTTCGCCCCCTCGTTCAACGATGACAACGTGACCCACAAGGGTAACTCCTACAACAAGATGGATGTAAACCTCGATGAGAACAACGCCCTTACCCCCATTCTCACCGAGTACTACGCCAAGATCGAGGCCGCAAAGGCGCTTACGGATACCGCCGCGCGTTATGCCGCGTTTGCCGAGGCCGAGGCCATTCTCGTCGAGCATGCCATCATCGTGCCGTACATGATCATGCCCGCCACCTACATCGCCACCACGCTCGACCTGTTCGAAGGCCAGTATGCGCCCTGCGGCGTGTCGAACCTCCGGTACAAGGGCCAGACCATCAAGGATCATTTCGTCACCATGGAAGAATACGAAGCCAGCTACAGCGAATGGCTTACGAAGATGGGCCTTTCCAACTAACAAAACACAAGAGCCAATCCGTCTCCACGGGTTGCTGGCGCGGAACCCTTGATTGCAAGGGTTCCGCGCATATTGCAACAATTGGTTACCACCAGCGCCCCGAATGCCTGACAATGCCCTTCTTTCCTTATTAAGCGCCCAACCGAATAAGAACATCACCGCCCGCCGTCCATCAGGAAAGGGGACGGCCGGGCGTTTGGTAAAAAATACCCGCTTCGATCTTCACATTGACGAAAGGACACGAACATGCTCAAATACCTTTCCAAACGGTTTCTGCGCTCCTTTCTTACGTTGCTTTTGATCCTCGCCATCGTATTCGTGCTGCTAAGGCAGATGCCCATCGAGGGCTACTTCCCCAACTACGAAAAGATGAGCGAATTTCAAATACAAAACGGCCTTGAGCAAATGGGCTTAACAAAGCCGATGTACGTTCAGCTGTGGAACTTCTTCAAGTCGTTCTTTCAGGGCGATTTGGGGGTTTCCCGCATTTACCGCATGGATGTGCCCGTAACGACGATCCTCGCGCCCAAAATCCCCGTGTCGGTAACATTCGGCTGCCTTTCCATTGCGGTCGCGCTCCTTTTGGGCCTGCCCATGGGAACGCTCATGGCCAAATACAAAAACAAGTTTTTTGACCATTTGGGCACGGTGTTCATTGTGTTCATTGAGGCGGTGCCTGCGGCGGTTTACTATTTGTTCATTCAGCTCTACGGCACCGAAATTTTGGGCATAAGCCTTTTGTTCAACCCCTCCAACTGGGTTTCTTGGATTTTGCCCGTATTGTCGATGGCGCTTGGTAACATCGTTTACTACGCGATGTGGCTTAGGCGTTACATGGTAGATCAAAGCACCAAGGACTATGTGCAGCTCGCCAAAATAAAAGGCGTGTCGAGCGGAAAAATCATGTACCGCCACATTTTCAGAAACGCCATCGTGCCGATGGCGCAATATTTGCCGACTTCCCTTCTCAATACGGTAATCGGTTCCATCTACCTCGAATCCCTTTACAGCATCCCGGGCATGGGCGGGCTTTTGGTGGACGTCATCAAAAAGCAGGACAACAACATGGTGCAGGGGATTGTGGTGCTGTACGCCACGGTGGGCATCATCGGCTTGATCCTCGGCGACCTTTTGATGGTGCTTCTTGACCCGCGCATCAGCTTTTCCAAGAAGGAGGGGAGCAGGTAATGGGCTTACGTTACAAAAACCCGAAAATCGAACGGCTGGAACAGAGCATGAACGACATGCTAAGGAACAGCCTTACCCAAGAGGAGCTTTTCAGCTTCGCATCGTTTGACGCGGCGGCGGTGGAGCGTACCGGTTACAGCAACTACTCTTACTGGCGCAGCACTTTCAAGGTGTTCAGCAAAAACCGCGCGGCGATGATCCTCGTAATTTTGGTCGCCTCGATTTTGCTGTTTACCTTCCTGCAGCCCATTCTCCCCAACCAGCGCGAGGCGTTTACCGTTTATAACGACCCGCTGACGGGCCTTTTCTACAAGAACATACAACCCGGTCAAACGACCGAAGGCGGGGATTCGTTCATCCTCGGCACCAACCAGATCGGGCAGGACTTATGGGCACAGCTTTGGGCAGCAACGCGAACGTCGCTTCTCATTTCCACCTCCGTGGCGCTCATCGAGGCGGTGGTGGGCATTCTCATGGGCGTGCTGTGGGGCTATGTAAGAAAGCTCGATTTCATTTTTACGGAAATCTACAACGTGCTCGATAACATCCCGGTCACCATCATTCTCATTCTGGTGGCGTA
>DLFZ01000247.1 GCA_002482435.1 Christensenella sp. UBA7707 | reverse complement strand
GTGGCGGCAAGCTCCGCCATTTGTATGGAAGAAGCTTTGGCATAAGAAGAGAGAGCACTTAAATAGGAGCTCACAACCTGCGCGTTCTGCTGGGCGAGCAGCGCAACTTTTTCCTCGGCGTTTGCGGACATGGTGGTGGAAAGTGAGCTTCTCATAAAAGCGTAGATGCCCGCAAGCGCAACAAAAAGCGTTACCAGAACCGANNCGTAGCCGTTACTTTGAAGGTAAGCCTTTGCCATAAACGGGATTTTAAATGATTTCCACTTTTCGACATAAAACTCTCTTCTTTCATTTAGAATAGTGATTCCTATATCTAATTTCGGAATAAATAGAAAGAAAATAAGGGGCCGAGGATGACGGTTGGCCTTTTCCGGATCGTTTTTATGAAAAATATTGCTACTTGGGAGATTTTTGCCGCATTTTGCACAAAGGGTGAGATTTGGTTTGGGCTAGAAAGGCTATGTTCCTGCGAAGGGGATTTACTGCGCGCATGACAAATGTGCAAAAAGCGCTCATCCGACGCATGAAAACATCCGAAAGAATAATGTATGGACAAACACCGTATTGCGACCATCCAACGGAGGTGTACCGGAAATGAAAAGAAACCGTTTTGCGTTATGCGCGCTTGTTGCAGCGTTTTTGCTTGTTCTCACGGGATGTGCAGCCGAAAACAACGTGGGGGAGACGACGCCTACCGCGCCTCCTGCGCCCGGGCCTGCGTTTGCCATGCCCGAGTTGCCGGCCAACACGGAGGAATCGCTTGCCGCGTACGATTCTCTCACGCTCGACGAACAGCTTGCCTGCCATTCCATCGGACGGCTTGTACATTTGGCGGCTGAGGACGATCCGGGAACGGATTATTACGAAGCCATCCGAACCTACATCACGTCATATATGGCGGCGGGCGGCGTTACGCTGCCGGAGGGCTTCACCGTTTCCGAAGATGCCGGCACCGAACTGTATCTACAGGGCGATGCGCAGGGTGAGAGCGCGCCTGCCGCAAAGTTTTACATCACCAATTTTAATTCGCCCGAGGGCGGGGAAAGCGTGATCGCCTCCGTGATCGAGCTNNGTGATCGCCTCTGTAATCGAGCTTGAAAGCGATTATTTGGCGGGGGATGATTTCCCACGTTACATTGCGCGCGCGGTGCTTACGCCGCAGTCGCCCAAAAGCACGGAGAGCTTTTTGTTCGATGTGGATGGAGAAGGCTCGCTCGACTATGCGTTTCGTTTCTATGTTCCCAATACGGAGTATGATCAAAGCCAAAGTGAATGTTATATCATCCACTTAAAGGATTGGCGTTTTGAGGCGCAAGGCGTAACGCCCGAAGCTTGGGCCGAGGCGAAAAAAGGCTACGAGCATTATTGCGCGGTATATGCCATGCGCGAAAACGTAAAAAAGGGCATTAATTTGCTGGCGGAATCGTTCGAACATCCAAGCACGCTTTTGACCCCATATAACGGGAGTGGCAGCCGCGGTACCTACATGGTAAACGGCCTTTATGAGGCGCAGGGCGAAGCGGGTGTTTTTACCGTCAAGTATCTTTACGAGGACGGCATTTCCACGTGGGAACTTTCTCTGGCACTTTCTCAGCAAACGCTTGAAGGCGGGTTCAGCGCTGGCGCTGCGGGTGCGGCGTTGTATGAAACGGGACTTTTGTGCGTTGATTTGACCGAGGACGGAAAAGAGGAGATCATCCTGAGCGTAATGCCGCAGGGCGGTACAACGGGCGGTGAGCTTCATGTGTTTTCCGAGCGCGACGGTATGCTCAAAGAGATTTTGACCGTGTGCGACGGCAACCCGGAGCAAAAGCAGGCGCAGTATGAAGGCTCCTATTTCCTTATTGCCAACGATTATGTGCACAAAGACGGCGTTGCGGTTTCCGGGTTGAACAACGTATACACCCGTGCTACCTGCATTTCCACTTCCGGCCTAAAGGTTTTGCGCATCACCGCAGAAGGCAACGGTACCACCGCGCAAACGTATCTTTGGTGGAACGGCGAGGCATTTGAGGTCGTATACCAAGCTGCGTTTTAACCGCAAATTTATCGATAAAGTGGCGCAAGCCGATTTCTCAAAATACGAGGGCCGCATACATCGTATGCGGCCCTCGTATTTTGCCTACACTTTCATAAAAGCGCTGTTAACCTGAGGCGCATTCCCCAACTGCGCAAAAAGCGCATAGTATGGTGCATGCAGCGTGTATTGCAATTATTGAGAGGGAAGAAAAGGTGATATTGATATGTGCGGAATCACAGGGGTGATCCATTATGAACAAAACCTGTCCGACCGCCGCGAAACCATCGTACGCATGATGGATACGTTAAAGCGGCGCGGGCCGGATGACGCGGCGTTTTACGCGTCGCCCCATGCGCTCTTGGGGCATAGGCGGCTGGTGGTTGTGGATCCGGAGGGCGGCGCGCAGCCCATGCAGAAAACTGCGGGAGGAACAAACTATACCATCGTTTATAATGGCGAGCTTTACAACACGGAGGAGCTCAGGAGGGAGCTTGTCGCGCTTGACTTCTCGTTCCGTTCCTATTCGGATACGGAGGTGCTTTTGTGCGCGTACATCGCTTGGGGGACGGGCTGCGTGAAAAAGCTCAACGGTATTTTCAGCTTCGGGGTGTGGAACGAGCGCGACGAAACGCTTTTTTTGTGCCGCGACCCGCTTGGCGTAAAGCCGCTTTATTACGCGCAACAGGACGGCGCGTTTTTGTTCGGCTCGGAAATCAAAGCGATTTTGGCATACCCGGGCATGCATGCAGAGCTCGACGGGGAGGGCGTGCTGGAGCTTATTGGGCTTGGCCCAGCGCACACGCAATCAAGTGGTGTGCTTAAAGGTATTTCACAGCTTCCGGCGGCGCACTTTTTGCTCTACGGGAGAGAAGGGTTTCACATCGAGGAATACTGGCGGCTTTTTAGCCGCACACACCAAAAAGACCCCCAGGAAACCGCGCAGGAGGTGCGGACGCTCCTTGTTGACGCTGTGAAGCGCCAGCTTGTAGCGGATGTGCCGGTTTGTACCTTCCTTTCGGGCGGGCTTGATTCAAGCGCCATTTCCGCCATTGCGGCGGACGAATTTGAAAAGCGCGGGCAAAGGCTCAACACCTTCTCCATTGAATACGAAAACAACGCCGATTTTTATAAGAAGAGCGACTTCCAGCCCGACGCGGACGATCTGTGGGTGGGCGTGATGGAGGAGCACATCAAAAGCCGCCATACGCGGGTGGTGCTCGACAACAGTATGCTTGCGGACGCGCTCTTGGATGCCGTGCGCGCCAACGATATGCCCGGCATGGCAGACATCGACTCGTCGCTTCTGCTATTTTGCGCGGAGGTCAAAAAGAAGGCAACCGTAGCGCTTTCCGGTGAGTGCGCGGATGAGATCTTCGGCGGCTATCCGTGGTATGTACGAAAGGACCTCGCCTATGCGGGCACGTTCCCATGGTCGGGCGCTGTGAAGGAGCGCGAGGCGCTTCTTACCGCGGGTGCAAAAAAGCTCGACTTGCCCGGCTATGTGCAAATGCGCCACCTTGAAACCGTAAACGCAACGCCGCTTTCGGGCGCGGAAAACGCGGAGGAGGCGGAGCACAAGCGCATGTTTTACCTCAACATCAAGTGGTTTATGAATACGCTTTTGACGCGCAAGGACCGCATGAGCATGTTCAACAGCCTTGAGGTGCGTGTGCCGTTTGCGGATCACCGCATCGTTGAATACGCCTACAACATCCCAAAGGAGATGCTGTTTTACGGCGGGCGCGAAAAGGGGCTTTTGCGCACGGCCATGCAGGGCATTTTGCCCGACAGTGTGCTCTGGCGGAAAAAAAGTCCGTATCCGAAAACCTTTAACCCCGTATATACGGCGCGCGTTACAAGAGCGCTGCAAACCTACCTTGACGACGGCGACTTGCGGCTTTCACAATTTTTAGAGGAAGGTGCCGTCAGGGAGCTTGTAGAAACGGAAGGCCGCTCCTTCCAGCGTCCTTGGTACGGGCAGCTTATGACAGGCCCGCAGCTGATCGCATACCTTGTACAGCTTGAATACTGGCTCAGGGAATATGACGTGAATGTATTTTTTTAACCGCCTTTAAAAAAAGGCCACAAAGATATCCCGCGGAGGAAGCTCCTCCGCGGGATTTCCTATGGAACGCAAAGAAAATGAGAAATTTTTAAAAAAGGTATTGACTTAGAGTTCACTCCAGGTGTTACATTCGTCATGAAAGAAAACGCGGCGGCTTTTTAAGAAAGCACGCAAACGCCGAAGGAGGAAATGTGATGCAAAAGGTCGTTCTTGGTAGAACAGGGCTTACGGTGGGTAAAAACAGCTTTGGTGCGCTCCCCGTGCAGCGCGTTTCGCAAACAGAGGCGGTGCGCCTTTTGCAAAAGGCATATTGCGGCGGCATGAACTACTTTGATACTGCACGCTGGTACAGCGACAGTGAGGAAAAGCTTGGCGCTGCGTTTGCGGGCATGCGCGAAAAAATTGTGATCAGCACCAAAACGGGTGCCCGTACGAGCGAAGAGTTTTGGCAGGACCTTTCCGTAAGCCTTAAAAACCTTCGCACGGATTACATCGATATTTACCAGTTCCATAACCCCTCGTTTTGCCCGAAGCCCGGCGACGGAAGCGGGCTTTACGAAGCGATGCTTGAGGCGAGAGCGCAGGGGAAAATCCGCTTCATCGGCATTACGAACCACAGCCTTTCCCTTGCGGATGAAGCCGTGCAAAGCGGCCTTTACGATACGCTTCAATTTCCTTTGAGCTATCTTTCCTCTGAGGATGACGTTGCTCTTGCGGAGCAATGCCGCCGTGCGGACGTGGGATTCATCGCCATGAAGGCGCTATCGGGCGGGCTCATTACAAATGCAGCGCTCGCATATGCTTATCTTGCGCAATTCCCGCATGTGGTGCCCATTTGGGGCGTTCAGAAGGAAAGCGAGCTCGATGAGTTTTTGTCCTTCAATGAAAACCCTCCCGTGCTTGATGCGCAAGCGCTCCATCAAATCGAGGCGGATCGCAAACAGCTTTCCGGCTCGTTCTGCCGGGGCTGCGGCTATTGTATGCCTTGCCCCGTAGGCATCAAAATCAACAACTGCGCGCGCATGAGCCTTCTTTTGCGGCGCTCGCCGCAGGCGCAATGGCTCACGGACGAGTGGCAGGCGAACATGCGCCAAATTGAAAGCTGCCTCAACTGCGGGCAGTGTTTGAAAAAGTGCCCCTACGGGCTCGACACCCCCGCATTGCTTCAGGCGAACTATGCGGATTACAAAACTTTCCTTTGATATCGTCGTCTTTTCTTTGCCCGGCAACGGACAAACGGCGAAGGGAGACGGTAAATTTTAAATTCGGGGAGAACCAAAAACCATGGAAGCTGTAAGAAATTATGAACCCTGCTGCTGTACAGCGGCAAACTGCGAGCCGCTGCGGTGCGAAAAGCCCAAAGCGCGGCGAACAAAAACCTCCGTTATTTTGGCCATCGCGCTTGTAGCAACGGTCGCTGCGAGCGCGGCGCTCCTAGTCAAGGTGCCGGTCACGGCGGCAAACGCGGCGCAAGCCGTGGTTGCCAATGCGCCCACCGTCGCGGAGCAACCCTCTTTGCAAAGCGGCCTCGGTGCGCTCAATACATTGGAGGCCGCACAGTTCCTCCTGTCCGTCGATACGGTCGTGAAGGTGGATGTTTCCGCCCCGCAGGCGTATGTGAAAGGGCATTTAAAAGACGCTGTGACTGTGCCGGTTTCGCTTTTGACGCAAAGCGGCACCATACAGCTTCTATCGGCGCTGCCCGAGGGCTTTCCAGTGCTTGTTTACGCGAGCGACGCTTCGGATGCCGCCGCGGTGTATGCCCTCCTCAAACAACAGCGCACGGATATCCCCGTGGTCGCCTACGTAAAAGGCGCCGTTGACCCCGCGGTGTTTGGGAGCTAAAAACTTAAACGAAAAACGGGAGGAATACCTGTATGACGATCGCGCAGGTGAGCAAGCTTTACGGATTAAGTGCGGACACACTTCGTTACTATGAGCGTGTAGGACTGATTCCCGACGTGCGCCGTAGTCAAAGCGGCATTCGCGATTATTCGGAGGCGGATTGTCGCTGGATTGAGTTCATCAAGTGCCTGCGCGCTGCGGGGCTTCCCATTGAGGCGCTCATAGAATATGTGGCGCTTGCGCAGGCGGGCGAGGGCACGCAAAATG
>DLFZ01000153.1 GCA_002482435.1 Christensenella sp. UBA7707 | reverse complement strand
CAAGGAACAAGCCGGCATACGAAAGGCACCGTTATGACGAGCGAGGACATTGACCTCGCCCTATTGAAATTTCTGGCGGAGGACGAAACCCCCAAAGCGCTTTTGCTCGTTTATGATTCGAGCGGTTCGACACCCGTTAAGCCCGGTGCGATGATGGCAATCAACAACAATTTCCAAACAGCCGGAACCATTGGCGGGGGTTGCAGCGAAAATGCAGTGCTGCGGGATGCCTATGCGATGATTGGAACTGGCGGCCGCCGCACGGTGACCATCGATATGAGCAATGACGTTGCGGAGGAAGAGGGCATGGTATGCGGCGGGCGCATGAAGGTGTTGATCGCTGACGTTACAGAATAAAAGTGCGTTGCTTGCCATAAACGGCGTCGTTGGCGGTTCTGTAGCCGATACTACGCCCGTGTGCTGGACGAAGCCAAAACGTGCGTGTGAAATACAGCTGCTGCACGGAATTCGCAAACGATTTTATAGAGGAGTAAGAACAGAGGCGTGACCTTATGCTGAATCAATTTTCAAGAACAGAGCTATTGCTGGGCCGAAACGGTATGGAAGCCCTGCGCCATGCCCGCGTTGCGGTTTTTGGAATCGGCGGCGTGGGCGGTTATACCGTGGAGGCGCTGGTTCGAAGCGGCGTCGGCACGCTGGATTTGATCGACGATGACCGCGTTTGCCTGACCAACATCAATCGGCAGATATTTGCCACCCGAAAAACGGTTGGCCAATACAAGGTGGACGTTGCCAAGGAGCGGATTCTAGAGATCAACCCGGATGCAACGGTATATACCTACAAAACCTTTTATATGCCGGATACGGCGGATCAATTTGATTTTTCACAATACGATTACGTTGTGGACGCCATCGATACCGTAACGGGCAAGCTGGAGCTTATCATGCAGGCTCAGCAGGCCGGGGTGCCCATCATCAGCTCGATGGGTGCAGGCAACAAACTTGACCCCACGGCTTTTGAGGTGGCGGATATCTACGAAACCTCCGTATGCCCGCTGGCACGTGTGATGCGCCGGGAGCTGAAAAAACGGGGAGTAGAAAAATTGAAGGTTGTCTATTCCAAGGAAACGGCGATGGTACCCATAGAAGACATGGCCATCAGCTGCCGCGCCCATTGCATTTGCCCACCCGGCACCGCCAGAAAGTGCACCCAGCGCCGCCAGGTGCCCGGAAGCAATGCCTTTGTACCACCTGTGGCCGGATTGATCATTGCAGGTGAGGTCATAAAGGATTTGGTGCGGTCAGGCAGCAGCTTATAAGTTCTTTGACGGCATAAACCCAGCGTTTTTATAAATGAAAACCGTCGAAACCGGATGAAAGATTCCGGATTTCGACGGTTTTTCAGTTGCGACTTAGGAAATGACTTCATATCCTTGTTCTTCGATTTCGAACCTGATTTTGTCCGGGGGCGTTTGCGCCGTGTCATGCGCAACCGTTACCGTTTTTGCTTTCAGGCTCACATCAACGCTGTGAATGCCCGGCAGCGCGCTTACAGCTTTGGTGATGGCCTTTGCGCAATGTTCGCAGGACATCCCATCCACATTCAGTACCGTATTTTCCATAAGGGAGTCTCCTTTCTATTTAATAAGGGCGTTTTGAGAGCGGCTTAAAGCATTGGCGTGCCGCGAATTTTTGGGTTATTTCAGGTTGAAGGGCTTGAGGAATTTGTATACTTCAACCGTTTGTCCGTTTTCCTCTACGGCCACCTGTGCGTATACCCAGCCTTCCACCTTTTCGGGGTCAACGCCTGCGGCGATCAACGGCTCGGGATTGAGCACGAACACGATATCCTTATCCTGATTCTCTTCGGTGACGGAATTTGTGGATAGGTTCTTTGCCCATTCAAACATGTTGCCGTCGCCCAGCTTTACGCCGTAATGGTCAAGGGTGGTATGGTAGTTGATCGAGGAGCGGTAGTTGTTTACGATCTGCTCATAAGCCGCCAGCGGTGTAGCATCGCCGTTGTATGTGAGGGCGTCGCTGCCTAGCTTTGTGCCGACCATCAGCATGCCCTCGTAGGCAGCGTAGCTATCAGGTAGCTTTGCGGCGTCAAGCCCCGCATCCACGAAGGGCTTTGCGTCAAGCTCCAGCATTACATCGTGTAGAGGACTTTTGCTGTAGTTTTCGCTCCAGATGAAACGTACCGTGCCGTCCGGCGCTGTAAGCGACCAGCCGCCGTTCATTTCGTCGGCTTTCACCTGATCGGGAATGGTTTCAAGAATCGTGTTGAAGGATGTAACGGACTCCTTGCCGACCACGTCGAGGTTACCGCCAACGTTATTGAGGATGACGATCAGTAGCACGGCCACCGCAACAACCGCGATGCCTATGGCAACAATAGCTTTGATGCTCTTTTTCATCGCGAAATATCCTTTCCTTTCTGTGTTGCTGCTTTGAACCTTTTCAGCCGCAGCGCGTTTGTGAGAACCGAAACGGAGCTTAACGACATGGCGGCCGCCGCGAAGATTGGGTTAAGCAGAGGCCCGCCGAAGAGATGGAGGATGCCCGCCGCAATCGGAATGCCGATCACATTGTAGCCGAAGGCCCAGAACAAATTCTGCTTGATGTTGCGAATGGTTTTTTTGCTCAGGTCGATGGCCGTGGGAACGTCCATCAAATCCGAACGCATCAAAACGATATCCGCGCTCTCCATCGCAACGTCCGTACCGGAGCCGATGGCGATGCCGATGTCGGCCTGTGCCAAAGCGGGCGCGTCGTTGGTGCCGTCACCG
>DLFZ01000129.1:17787-18234 GCA_002482435.1 Christensenella sp. UBA7707 | reverse complement strand
AGTTGAGGGGCAGGCTCTGCGTAATGGTGAGGATGTTCGCGCCAAGCGCCGAAAGCGCATTGAGCGTTTCGCTCAATGCGCCTTTTTCGTGGCGTAGCATCAAAGAGAGCACGGCCTTTTTACAGGCGGTGTCCTCGTTTGGTGCAAAGATATAGTCTTTATACTTATAATAGGTGCTGCGCGAAATGCCCACAAGCCGCACCGCCTCGCTCACTTCCTTCACGGTTCCTGCGTCGAGCATGGCGCGAGCCTTGAGCACCTTTTCGTAGTAATCCGGTAAAATCCGCTTATCAACAATCAAATATTGGCTTTGCATGGCGCTGTCTCCAAAAGAACGGCTCCTTCGTGGTCGATGCTAAGTTTCAGCGCGCGCCAGTTGTTGGGCAACGTGGAAACGAGGGCTTCCATGCGCGCTGGGAAGCTTTGGCCGCGGTACACGCACATACA
>DLFZ01000129.1:13946-17703 GCA_002482435.1 Christensenella sp. UBA7707 | reverse complement strand
AGCCTGTCGTCGAGCGCGGCGGAAATAAGAGGGTCGTCGCCGTCTTCAAGAGCCTTCAAAAGCACGCCCATGCGCGATACGTTGAACACCGCATCGCTAAGCGGTATGTTTTTGGGCAGTGCTTCGCGCGCCGCATGTGTGGAAACCTCAAAGTCCGGCACCAGTGCAAGAAAACGAAGCGCCGGGTCAATTTGATAGCGCGCCATGTTGGGGAAACCGTTTTGCATCATGCTCGCGGTAAAACCGCCGAAAAGCGCCGCGGCTACGTTATCGGGGTGCCCTTCAAGCTCCGCGGCAAGCGCGAAAAGGGTGGACTTGCTAAGTTTTGCCCCGTGCGCGGCGTTGCCCGCCAAAAGCCCCGCAACGATCATTGCCGCCGAGGAGCCAAGCCCCCGCGAAACGGGAATGTCCGACTCGATGTGGAGGCCGAGGTTGCGGAAGGGGACGCCGAGGCGGCTAAGTACCTTTTTGTAGGCCACCACCGCAAGGTTGTTTTCATTTTTGTAGGCATCGTCACAGCCGTCTATCACAAGGCCGTCCTCATCCTCCCAAAAGCAGAGGGTTGCGTATAGGGAAACCGCAAGGCCAAGGCTGTCAAAGCCGGGGCCGAAATTTGCCGTGGACGCCGGAACGCGTACTCTTACCATGTTTTTTGTTCCGCCTTTCTTATCAAATAAGGTTCCATTTCTTTCAAGTTTACCACATCCGTATGCCTTTGCAAAACACCCTTCAGCCCCGTAAGCGCCGCAGGTGCCAGAAGGCCCGAAATTTCTTCAAGCTTTTTAATCGCCGCAAATTCATCGTCCGGCGCGCTGCCTGTAAGTGCAAAAAGCACATCGCGCGGGAACTTGAAAGGGGAGGCGGTGCTTAACACAACCGCGGGCGCGCCGCTCTTTTCCGCCTTTTGATACTGCCAAAGCGCGTCAAACGCAACGGCGGTGTGCGTGTCGCAAAGGTAGTGCTCGGCTTCAAACACCCGTCGGATGGCCGCAAATGCGCCATCGTCGCCGCAGCGCGTGGCGAAAAATTCGCGTTTGAGCAGCGCAAACGCCTCTTCGCTAAGTTCATAGTACCCGTCACGCGAAAGCTGTTCCATGTAGGCTTTTGTTTTGTCGCCGCAAACAAGGTACAAAAGCCGTTCAAGGTTGCTCGAAATTAAAATGTCCATGCTGGGCGAGGCGGTTTTATAAAACGCGCGGCGGCGGTCGTAACGGCCTGTCGTGAAAAATTCCGTCAGCACGTCATTGGCGTTGGAGGCGCAGATGAGCTTCCCGACCGGAAGCCCCATTTTTTTCGCGAAATACCCGGCTAGAATGTCGCCAAAATTACCCGTGGGTACTGCAAAGTCTATCGGCTCACCCATCAAAACCTCGCCGCGCTTCACAAGGTCGCAGTACGCCTTGTAATAATACATGATCTGCGGTACAAGCCTGCCGATGTTGATGGAATTTGCGCTTGAAGGCAAAAAGCCGTTCGCTTCAAACGCTTGCCGCACCTGTTCGCTTGCGAAAATCGCCTTTACGCCGCTTTGCGCATCGTCAAAATTGCCACGCACCGCGCACACGCAAACGTTGTTGCCTTGCTGCGTGGTCATTTGCAGGCGCTGTATGGCGCTCACACCGCCCTCAGGGTAGAAAACCGCGATGCGCGTGCCCTCCACATCGCAAAAACCGCTTAGCGCGGCCTTTCCCGTATCCCCGCTGGTGGCAGTGAGAATGAGCATTTCCTTTTTTACGCCAAGTTTTTTTTTCGCCGCCGCCATCAGGTGCGGCAGTACCGAAAGCGCTACATCTTTGAAAGCCTGTGTCGGCCCGCGAAAAAGCTCGAGCACATACGCGCCCTTGAGGGGCACGAGTGGCGTCAGATCTTCGTTTTCAAAACGCCCCGCGTACGAAGCCTCAACAAGCTCCGAAACCTCTTCCGCCGTAAGCTCGTCAAAATACGCGCCTAATATTTTTTTTGCAATGCCCATTGCGTCAAGCCCGCTTAATTCCTCGGGCAAAAGCTTTGGGAAACGCTCGGGCATATAGAGCCCGCCGTCGGGCGCAATGCCGTTAAGCACAGCCGTAAGCCCATCCGCCTTGTGCTTATTGTCGCGCGTACTGAAGTAGATCATGGCAAACCCTCTTTAAAAAGAAATCCAAATTGCGTGTTGCATTTCCGATAAGGATATGATACATTGTTTTCTATTCAAAAACAAGTGTTTTTATTACGAGGACACAAAGGTGGTTTTGCATGAAAATCGCACTACTCGGGTTTGGAAACGTAGGGCGCGGCGCGTATGAAACCCTTCAATTGCTCCCTGAAATTGAGGTGAAGTGCGTGCTTGTGCGAAACGTGCGCCCTTGCGGCACAAGCGCAGTGACGGCGGATTTTTCCGATATTCTCAGCGATCCTGAGATCGAGCTTGTGGCCGACGTCATGGGCGGGTACGAGATAGCGCGTTTCTATGTGCTTGCGGCGCTTCGTGCCAAAAAGCATGTTGTGAGCGCCAACAAGGAGCTTTTGTGTAAAAGCTTTTCGGAGCTTACGAGCGCCGCTTTTGAAAACGGCGTTTGCCTGCGCTACACGGCGTGCGCGGGCGGCGGCACACCTTGGCTTTTCAATTTGGAGCGTGCCGCGCGCTGCGGCGAAATTGAAGCGCTCGGCGGCATCATGAACGGCACCACAAACTTCATGCTGCACGCCATGGAGCAAAGCGGCATCGGCTTTGATGAGGCGCTCAAGAGTGCGCAAAGCTTGGGTTATGTGGAGGCGGAGCCATCGGCGGATGTGGATGGGCGCGATGCCGCCAGAAAATGTGCCATGAGTGCGAACCTCGCATTTCACACCATGCTCAATGAAGCGGAAATGAACGTGGAGGGCATACGGCGCGTGCGGCCATGCGACATCGAATTTGCAAAAAGCCGAAATTGCGTTTTAAAGCTGATTGCCCGCGCTCATCGTGCAAACGATGCCGTGAACGCGTATGTGGAACCTCGCTTTGTAAAAGCCTCCTCACAAGAGGCCCAAGTGCCAGGAAACTACAACCTTTTTACCCTTGAAGGAAAACGCCTCAAGCGCCAAAGCTTTTTTGGACAGGGCGCAGGCATGTACCCCACGGGCATCGCCGTGGCGCAGGACATTCTCGATGTGGCACGCGGCAGCGTTAAGCCGCAAGAGACGGTTATTGCTCCGCAAAGCGTCAACAACCAAAGTTGTGCGCATCGCTACTATGTGCGCTGCGGCACGCAGCAGCCGCACGAAGGACTTATGGAGCTTGCGTGCGAAAGGCTTGTAACGGCGGAAAGCTACGTTTACATCACAAAACCCGTTTCTGTGTTTGCAATGCATGCGCTTGCTCAAACTTTAAGAAAGGCTGACCCGCGGCTGTTTTTTGCGGGGATGGAAGAGGCATGATCAAGGCGGCAAAATTCGGTGGTTCATCGCTTGCGGATGCGGCACAGTTTCAAAAGGTGAAGCGCATTGTGGAAAGCGACCCAACGCGCACGGTGGTTGTGGTATCCGCCCCGGGCAAACGGAACAAGGACGACCATAAGATTACGGACTTATTGTACCTGTGCCACGCACACCTCAAATATGGGGTGTCGTACGAGAGTATTTTTTCCATGGTGGAGGAGCGTTATCGCGCCATCAAAGAAGGCTGCGGCATAGCGCTCGACCTTGATGCGGAATTTATCGCGCTCAAAAACCAAATGAACAAGGAGATTTCAATCGACTACCTTGTTTCGCGCGGCGAATATCTTGCCGCCAAACT
>DLFZ01000129.1:0-13778 GCA_002482435.1 Christensenella sp. UBA7707 | reverse complement strand
GGCGGCTCGGATATTACGGGCGCAATCGCCGCCGCGGGCGTAGACGCGAGCGTTTATGAAAACTGGACGGATGTTTCGGGCATCCTAATGGCTGACCCGCGCATTATCAGCGCCCCTAAGCCCATTGAACGCATCACTTACAGTGAGCTTCGCGAGCTTTCCTACATGGGTGCGGATGTTTTGCACGAGGAAACCGTGTTTCCCGTACGTGAAAAAAACATTCCCCTCAACATCAAAAACACAAACGACCCCGAAGCGGCAGGAACATTCATACAGGAGGCGTTTGAAGAGGAAAACGAGAAGGAGCGCCGCCGCTTTATCACCGGCATTTCGGGGCGCAAAAATTACAGCATCATCGCCGTTTGCAAGGCGCACATGTCGGGCGACGCGGGGGTTTTAAAGCGCGTCATTGAGATTTTTGAGCGTTATGGCGTTGGCATTGAGCACATCCCCTCGGGGATCGACAGCTTCAGCGTGGTCGTTTCTACGGAAAAGGTGAAAAACTCGCTTTATGACATCATCGCAGAAATTCGCACCCGCGTGGAGCCGGATTCCGTAAAGGTAACCGAAAACATTTCCCTTATCGCGGTGGTCGGCCGTAAAATGATGTACCGCCCGGGCATTTCGGGCAGGCTTTTTGGCACCCTCGGCGAAAACGGCATCAACATTCGTATGATCGCGCAGGGGCCTGAGGAAATCAGCATCGTCGTTGGCGTAGAAAACGCCGATTTTGAAAAAACAATTCGCTTGCTCTACGAAAGCTTTGCAAGGTAAGGAGGATTTCTATGAAAAAGGTTGCGGTTTTGGGTGCCACGGGCGCTGTGGGCAGGGAAATGCTCAAGGTACTTGAGGAAAGGAACTTTCCCGTTTCCGAGCTTGTTCCGCTTGCGTCAAAAAGCAGTGCTGGGAGCACGGTGCTGTTTCGCGGCGAACAAATTGCTGTTCGCGAAGCAAACGAGCGGGCGTTTCAAGGTGCGGATATCGTGCTTGGCGCAGTAGCAAACGCGTTTTCCAAGGCTTTTGCGCCTGCTATTTTAGAAGCAGGCGCGGTCTATGTGGACAATTCGAGTGCCTTTCGCATGAATGCTGAGGTGCCGCTTGTGGTGCCGGAAATTAACCCCGAAGACGCAAAGCTCCACAAAGGCATCATTGCAAACCCCAACTGCTCCACCATCATCGCGCTTGTGGCGGTAAATGCCATCAACGCGCTCTCGCCCATTCAAAGCATGGTCGCGGCGACCTATCAGGCGGTTTCAGGAGCAGGGGCGGGAGGTACGGCAGAGCTTGAGGCGCAGATGCGCGCTTGGGCGGTGGGGGAGGAACCCAAAAAAGCTGTGTTCCCGTACCAAATCGCTTTTAATCTCATTCCGCAGATCGGCGATTTTCAGGAAAACGGCTATACGAGTGAAGAAATGAAAATGCAAAACGAGGGCAGGAAGATTATGCACCTGCCGGAGCTTAACGTAAGCTGCACCTGCGTGCGCGTGCCCGTGTGGCGTTCCCACTCCATTGCAATTACGCTCAAAACACAACAGCGGCTTGAACTCTTGTGCGTGCGCGAGGCGATTGCGGGAGCAAAAGGCTGCCGTTTGGTTGACGAAGCGCAAGAAAGGCGCTACCCCATGCCGCTTGAAACGAGCGATCAGGACCTCGTGTTCGTGGGGCGGATTCGCCGCGATCTTACCTCGGACAACGGCATTTCGCTTTGGTGCTGCGGTGATCAGGTTCGAAAAGGTGCGGCGACAAATGCCGTGCAAATCGCGGAGCTTTTGGACTGACCTAAGTGAGCACGCGGTTGAAAGATCAATTTTTCCCGCCCGATGGCAGAAAACCATCGGGCGTTTTTTTTTTACCATACAAGTGCAGTGCAAAACGATTGAATTCCTTTTTGCAGGGCTGTAGAATAACAGAAAAGCGGAAAAGCTAAATTTTTAGAAAATGCCGCAAAAAGCGGAAAGGACGCCTTTTATGCGCCGAAAACACGGGCTTTTTGAAAGCTTCTTGCATGCATTCGCTGGGATTTTTGCGTGCGTCAAAAGAGAGCGGAACATGAAAATCCATTTCGGGTTCGTCATTCTTGTGAGCGCAGGCGGCTTCCTTTTTGGCATCAGTCAAGCGGAATGGCTCGTTTGCCTTGTGTTTTTTGCGCTTGTACTGGGGGCTGAGGCGATCAACACCGCCATTGAGGCGGCGGTAGACATTGCTTCGCCCGAGCAAAACCCAAAAGCAAAGCTCGCCAAGGACGCCGCCGCCGGCGCGGTGCTTTTGTGTTCGCTTATGGCAGCGGTGGCGGGCTGCATCATTTTCCTCCCGAGGATTTGGCGATTTTTACAGCAATTCTTCATGTAAGGCCGCCTGCATTATGAAAAGCATGTTGAAAACGGGCCGCTTCCGAAGAAGTTTTCGGGAGCGGCCTATTTCATGGAAAGGCAAGCATATTGACTAGTTGTTCAATCAATATTTGAGAAGCAAGCCGAGCACCGTGAGCACAGCTAAGAACGCCACGTTCCAAAGCGTAAAAAGAAGCATATACCTTCCGGTGTGTCCTTTGTGGACGCTTGCGTACATTTTGTAGGAGATCACGCTTGCCATGGAGGCAATGAGCGTGCCCATACCCCCGATGTTCACACCTGCCAAAAGCTCCTTTGCGCGGTCAGTAAAGCCAGAAAGCAAAATGGCGGCGGGTACATTGCTTGTAAACTGGCTTGTAAAAATGGCCGTCAAAAGCGTGCTTGCCTTTGTGATGTGCGACAAAAAAGCGTGGATCGGTTCAATGCGCGCAAGGTTGCCTACAAAAACAAAGATCACCACAAACGTAAGAAGCAGGCTGTAGTCAACCGCGAAAAGCGTTTTGCGGTCAGTGGCAAGCAACATGAAAAATACAATCGCCGTGGCCGCCCAGTATGGCACAAAGCCGAAAACCGCCGCGACCGATGCACAAAAAAGTACTGCGTACAACGCGATTTTTTGTTTTGTGAGGGGCTGTGGTGAAAAAGGCTCGCTCTGGCAAAGCGGCAAGGACGGAAAAAGCAGGCAGCTTGCGCCCAAAAGAGCGCCGCCTGCCCCAACGATGGGTAGCATTACCGCAAAAAACTCCGAAAGCGGCATTTCATAATGGGTAAACAGGTATAGGTTTTGCGGATTGCCGATGGGCGTAAGCGAGGAGCCGATGTTGGCGGCAACGGTTTGCAGCACGACCAGAAATGCGCTCCAGCTGACCATGCCGCATACCGAAAGAATCGTGAATGTTATGGGGATGATGGCGATAAGCGCAACGTCGTTGGTGATGAACATCGAAAAGAAAAAGCAAGCGAATACCAAAAAAAACGCAAGAACGCGCAAGTTTTTAAGCCGCCCCGCAATGGCGAGGGAGACGCGCCGCAGAAGCCCCTCGCGCTCCATACCCTTCACGGAGGCCATCAGGCAAAAAAGGCAGCCGAGGGTTTTTAAATCGATGTAGGAGATGTATTCCCCGTCCGGCGGCACAAAAAACATGGAGACAACAGCCAGTACGGCCGCAATGCTCAACACGGGTTCTCTCTTAAAAACGGCCTTCAGCTTCGACATGGATCCTCCGAAAAACGTGCATTTCACGGCTCAACCCCTCTATTTTAGCGCAATCGGCGGCGCTGTCAACGGAGAAATTGCAAAAAGGAAGCCGCGCGTCCCGTTTATATACGGAAAGCGCGGCGTGCGGTAAAAAGTGAGGCAAGGCATTTCTTCAATAGCGAAGCGAATTTATTTCGTAAGCTCCATAAACTCGTCGATCATTGCGGACACCACGCCGAGGCTGTCAAGCCAGAAAGCCTCTTTGGTGATGTCGATGTCGGCCATCTTCGCAACATCCTCCACGGTTTTTACCGTGGTAGCTTTCAAAAGCTCGCGGTACTTGGGAACAAAGCTTTCGCCTTCTTTTTGGTATGCAGCGTAAAGCCCGCGGGCGAACAACGCGCCAAACGCGTACGGGAAGTTGTAGAAGTTGAGGTCGGCGCTGTAATAATGCCCCTTGCAAATCCACATGTACGGGTGCAGGCATTCGGGGTCAAGCCCGTCGCCGTAGGCCTGCTTCTGCGCGCGAAGCATAATGTCTTCAAGGTCGGAGGGGAAGAGGAACTCCTTGTTGCGGCGGTCGAACACCTCGGTTTCAAATAGGTAGCGGGAGTAAATGTCCACCACCACCTGGTTGAGGTCGGAAAGGGTGGATTCAATGAGCATCAGCTTTTCTTCCTTGGTGGAAGACCGCTTCATCGCCGCCTGCATGATGATGGTTTCATTGAACGTGGAGGCGGTTTCCGCAACCGGCATGGTATAGTGCGTGTTCAAAGGGCTATGCACGCTGATTTGCTGGCCGTGGTAGGCGTGCCCTAGCTCGTGCGCAAGGGTTACGCAGTCACTCAGACTGCCGTCGAAGTTGGTGAGGATGCGGCTTTGCGTAAGAAACGGCAGATTCGCGCAGAAAGCACCGCCAACCTTGCCCTTTCTTGNNTAAAGTCGATCCAGTTTTCATCGTAGGCACGCTCGATCATCTCCACAAGGTCGCTGCTGAAGGTGGAAAACTGTTCCACCAAAAGAGCCCTTGATTCCTCAATGGTGTATTCTCCGCTTGCGGAGCCCAAAAGCGCGAACATGTCGTACCACGGAAGCCCGTTTTTGTGGCCGAGCACTTCGCCCTTGCGCCTTAAGTACGCGCGGAACTTCGGCAGATGCTTTTGGATGGCGCCAAACATTGCATCCAGTGTTTCCTTTTTCAGACGCGAATCGCTCAGCGTCATCTGCAAGGGGGATTCATAGCCCCTAAGCTCACACAAATCATTCACAAGACCCTTGATGGAATTGAGCGAAAATGCGATGCTGTCTTTTATTTTGTCATAAGCCTTCAGCTCCGCCTCGTAAGCGTCCTTGCGTTCTTTTGGGTCGTTGCTGTAGGCGAGGTTTCTTACCTGCGAAAGGGTAATCTTTTCGCCGCGGTATTCGACCTCCAGCGTGGAGGTGAGGTGCTGCTGCAAGTCGCTCCACGCGTTGCCGCCCGTAAGGCTCAGCTTGGCAATGACCTCTTCCACCTCGTCGCTCTTTAAATACTTGCTCTTTTGCTTGATCTCGCGGAGCATGAATGCATGCTCCGAAAGGAGCGCGTCCTTTTCGATCAGCCCTTCCAGATCGTCGATGTCGGCCACATAGTGGTCAAACTTCGCGCGCGTCTTGGAAAGGTTGCTCATAAGCTTGTCAAAACCGTTCATTTCCGCCTTGGTGATAGGGTCTGTGGTATCCACAGAGGAACGCAGCGAAATGTAGGCGCCAAGCTTCCTCGCGAGCACCGCAAGCTCGCTTTGATGCGTGAGGATCGCTTTTAGCGTTTCAAGCTCCTTTTCGTGCGAAAGTTCATCGGCAAACGCGTTGAGCTTCGCCACCAACTGTTCCAGCCGCTTCCTATCGTCTTTGTAGCCTTGGGTATCGTAGCCTGTGTAAAGCGCGTCCAAACTCCATTTGCGTTCTTCCATCTTGACACCTCTCGTATGATATTTTGATGTGTTCACTGATATGGTCACTTGTTATTATAACGCAAAATGTTTGTTTATCAAACGGAAAACCAGCGCTGCGCAGGCTGAAACTACTTCGGCTTTTCGCGAAACCCGTTCGACGTATGGAAGGAATTCACCGAAAGTTCATAGAAAAAGTGCATCTTACCGCTTTGGCAGCGTTGACCGCCATTTATGCAAAAGGGTATCATAAACAAAACACATGTCGAATTGACCCGAAATTTTGGTGAAACGGAGGCAAACGATGCGCAAACTGAGGAATGTTATCGCGCTGTGCCTTGCGCTAATCGTCGTGGGCTTTGCGGCGCCGGCGCGCGCGGCCGTGTTTTGCTCGGATGTGCGTGTGCAGCTTTCGCTCGGCAAGCAGCAGGAGGTAGCCTTCACCCCGGTAGGCAGCTTTACCCTAAAGGAAGCGCCTGAGCTTTCGCTCGGAAACGACGAATTCATCATAAAAGCGGTGGGTGGGCGCGTATCCCTTACAGCGGGCGGTAAAACCGTTACCGGCGCATCGCTTACCCTACTAAGCGGCGGTTACGGCAAAACGGCGGATTATATCCGCCTCAAAAACGACGCGTACGGAACTTGCACCTACCTTGGCAACATGACCTTCGACGTTTATCAGGGCGCGATCCGCGCCATCAATACCTTGCCCATCGAGCAGTATCTTTACGGCGTGGTGCCGCACGAAATGAGCAACCTTTTCCCGATCGAGGCGCTTAAGGCGCAGGCGGTATGTGCGCGCGGCTACGCTGCGGCGAGGTGCTCGATGTACGCATCGCGTGCCTACGACCTTCTTGATACCTCGGAGGATCAGGTGTACCGCGGTTACGCCAGCAAAAACACCCGCGCCATCGCCGCCGTGAACGCGACGGCCGGGCAGGTGCTCACTTATGAGGGTGACATTGTAGAGTCGTTTTATTCCGCCTCCAACGGCGGGCAAACCGAGCGCACCGGAAACGTGTGGTCATCGGATTACCCGTATTATATCAATGCCGACGACCCATTTGACCTTTTAAACGCCTCAAGCATCGAGGAGAAGTCCTTTATCCCGCGCGAATACAATGAGGCGACGATAAGGCTTATGGATGCGAACGTGCTCCTTGCGCTTGAACGCGCGGCTTACGCGGCGGCGGGGCAGGAGGTAACGCTTCTTCAAACCGTGTCGGTCACGCCGAAAAAGCCAACATACGATTCGCCGAGCCGCTGCTATACCGAGGCGGATGTAACGCTCATTGTCGGCTACGGTACCGGGGAGAAAGGTCAGCTCACGGTTACGCTAGCGCTTGATACGCTGCGCTTTGGCAGCTTTGAAAACATGTTGGGGAGCCTAAGCGCGAAAAAGACGCGCCTTCGCATGCGTGGCGCGGAAGTGGGAACTTACCGCGCAAACGGCGAAACCTACGAGGGCTTTTTCCTTACCGAGCGGCGCTACGGCCACGGCGTGGGGCTTTCCCAGCGCGGCGCGCAGGAACGCGCGCGGGCGGGTCAGCCATATACGGACATTCTTTCCTTCTATTATTTTAATACCGCGCTCATCACCATCGGCACCTACGAAAGCGCGCCGAAGGTAGAGAGCGGCGTTTATAAAATCAAGCAGTGGGGCATAAGCGGCGTTGCTCCGGGTACCACACAAAAGAAGCTCCTTTCGGGGCTTTCGTCCGAGGGGGCGCTTAGTGTTGTAAGCGCAAAGGGCACGCCTTTGGAAAACGAGGTGGGCACAGGCGCGTTTGTGCGTGTCACCTACGGTGGCGGCACTGCATTTTTTGACCTGCCCATCGTGATCTATGGTGATCTCGACGGGAACGGTAAAGTCGACACGGATGATGTGAAAGCGCTGCAAAGCCACTTGGCGCACGCAACGCTTTTGACGGGCGCCCGGCTTCGTGCTGCGGATGTTGACCGCGACGGTGAAGTAAACGATACGGATATTTTGTTCCTCATCCGCGCCATCCACGGCGACGAAGCGATTGCTTGAGGGGGATTGAAGCATGAAGGTTTTCTTACATAAAAAACGGCTCGCGCTTTTACTTTTTGTGGTACTTCTTATCGTTCCTGCAAGCGCGTTGGCGGCGGCGTCTTTGAGCGCTGAGGCCGATGCAAAAAGCATACAGGCAGGCGATACGGTAAACGTAACGATTACCGTGAGCGGCAAAAACATGTCCGTTGCCGAGGGTATCTTCACCTACGATCCTGCCGTGCTTGCGTTTTCGGAAAGTACCGACGGTGTGTCAGACGGCTTTTTTAACCTCGTATCCGCCCAAAAAGGCGGTTCAAACACGCTTAGTGCGCGCATAAGCTTTACGGCCTTGGGTGCGGGCAGCGCAAACATCGAAATTTCTTTGGAAAAGGTACTCGGCTATGACGGCAAGGAACAGGGGAGCGCCCAAGCAAGCGTCACCGTTTCGGTGGCGCAGCCTCAAGCAACGCCCACGCCTACGCCGCTGAACTACGCCAACGAGGGCGTTTTGGCGCAAAATGTGAAGGGCGCCGCGGAGAATATGTATATTTGGCGCTCGCTCGAAAATGTAACGCTGCCCTCGCGTTATCAGGAAACCACGCTCAACTACCATGGCGAAACGGTTGCCGCCGCTACCGTGCCGGATAGCGATGCGCCCACGCTCCTTTACCTTTCAAACGCTGCGGGAAGCTTGGGAGGTTATTATATTTACAACCAAACTGCCGATACACTGTACGCGCACCAAACCGTTTCCTCCGTGTCAAAAACGTACATTCTCCTAGAGCCGGACGGTATGGTTCCGCTTCCGGAAGGGTTCACGGAAACCACCATAACCATCGATGAAAAGGATTATACCGCTTGGAAGGCGCAGGACGCGCAGGGCGACGTTTACCTTTTGTACGCGCGCAATTCTAACGGCGAGGTAGGGTATTATGCCTACAATCCTGCGGATGAATCCTTCCAGCGCTATGCCGTAATGCCCGCGCGCCCTGCGCAGCCCACGCTGCCGCCCGAGGCCACCGCTGAGCCGGTTCCGGCCACGCCTGTGCCAGAGCCTGCAACGCCCGCCCCCGAGCATACGGGAACAATATCCGTAAACAGCACTCTTTTTTATGCCGTATGCGGTGCGGCGGCGTTGCTGTTCCTCCTTATGGTTGCATTTGTGACGCTGCGGCTTGTTGAAGATGCGCGCCGCAAGCGCAAGGCTGCGCAGCGAAAAGCCGAGCGTGAGCGTGCTAAGGCGAGGGAGCTTGAACAATAAAGAAACTCGAAATGTGTATGAGCGCACCGGGAGAGATAGGGCAAATTGCCGGATCGTTGATTTCGGCGTATTGGAGAAAGTACCGCAAACCAAAAAACCCCTTTGGCTTAGCTGTAGGGTTTTAAACAACGATGGGCTGTATCACAGAAAAGTGATACAGCCCATCAGAACATTCAGCCTTTTTGTTGTAAAATTCGCGGCCGATTCAAAAATATTTTTGCTGATTTTCTCGCAGACGCTTGACAAGGAGGCGGATGCCTGATAAATTGAACATGTTCAATATTTGTTCAATTATGTGGAGGATTTCAATGAGCGCAAGCGAGCAGGATGCACGGCAGGCAATCATAGACGCGGCCAAAGCCATATTGGAAGAAACGGTGCAAATTGAAAAAATAACGGTGCGGCAAATTGCCGCAAGGGCCGGCGTAGGCGTGGGGTTGATTAACTATTACTTTAAGAGCAAGGATAATTTGCTAAGCATTGCGGTAGGCGATGTTATGGTAAAAACCATTTGTGATTTTACAAAGACGAACGTCTATTCCGATCTTGGCTCTGTTGCGAAATTGAAGATGCTTATAAAAGAGCTGTACACATTGGCTGGCAGCAACGAAAAGCTGATACGTTTTGTTTTGTCGCGTGAGATATTGGAAGGAAATATGCAAACGCCGTTATCGCTGGTTCCGCTGCTTAAGGAAGTTTATAAAAATCAAAAAAGCGACATGCAGTTAAGAATCATCGCATTGCAAATCCTTTATCCCATTCAGGTGACCGGGCTTAATATCGGCGCGTTTCATATGTACAGCGGAATCGATTTGAATGATATTGAGCAGCGAAATCACTTTATCGATCTGCTTATCGACAATTTGATCGACCCAATTTAGGAAAAGAGGATAGTTTTATGAAAGTGGCAACATTGACCTGCGCAGGTATTACGGTACTGCTCATAACATCAACTATGATATGCGGATTATGGATGGCAAAGAACAACATTACCGACCCAAGCTCTCTTGCCTTTCATACCAACTGCGGCATAGCATCTGCTGGTTTTTGCCTAATTACCATGGCGCTTCTTTTTGTGCTGTTTGCTCGCATGAAAAGAAAAGGGTGAATTTTGCTGGCAGAGCAGGATGGCGCATTGCTTCAAACCCCAACGCAAGTGCTCGGTGGAGGATGCCCGATGAAACGATTGCCTAATTTACTATCTTGTTTGCGTATGCTCCTAGCGGTTGCACTGCCTTATTTGGCAGTCAGACCGGTGCTCTTTTTTATGATTTACCTTGTATGCGGCATCACCGACGCCGCAGATGGATACTTGGCAAGGCGGTTTCGCGCGGAAACAGCGCTTGGTAGCAGGCTGGATAGTGCGGGGGATTTTGTCTTTTCTATGGCGTGTTTGGCAACCCTTCTGACCATTATAAATGCGGAAAATAACCGTGCTCTTGTTAGCTGCGCGTTAATCGTTACCGCCGTACGTGTGGTAAATATAACGATAACAAAGGCGAAGTTCAAGTGTTGGGGCATTATGCATACCATAGGAAACAAACTGACTGGCCTTGTGCTGTTTGTCATGCTGCCCGTTTGGGTCTGCACAAAGGACATAGCCTGCTGGAGTATCATTGCGGTCGGCATGGTAGCCTTTATATCAGCGGTGGAAGAGGCCATTCTACTATTCAAGTCCAAAACGTACGATGCCGATACCCGAAGCATTGTGGCTTTGCGAAGCAGCTCGGCATTTTTATCCATTCGGTGAGCATGCGTGTTTTTATCACAATTTTCCGCTGGCCGATCTGCCGGTTGGGAAGCGAAAGCACACGATTAATCGAGGGTGTAAATTATAATGATAATGGAAGGGAAATCAATGGAAACCAGAAAACTTGTGCTGAAGGACATGGTTCCGGCAGCGATCACATCAATACTTGCAATCTTGAAACCGGCAGGAATGGCGTTGATTTTTGCAATCCCATATCTGTTGATTGAAAAAGGAATTGCTAAAAAAAGCGCTTACGATCTAGGGTTTCGAATGAAAAATATCCCGGGCGATATCAAACGGTATTGGTGGTTAATCCTTGCGCCGATGCTCTCCGGGATTGTGGCGGTTCTTTTTTCAAAGCTGATCCTTCCTGAGTTTTATGAGCATGTTCTTAATCGTATTTCTCCGATGCTTTCTTTTGACAAAGCACCTTTGCTGCTCGTGCAGCTGCTCATACTTTCCTTCGGTGAAGAAATCGCCTTTCGAGCGTTTTTGCAAACAAAGCTCAGCGGCATTTTAAATCCTGCTTGGGGCATCATTGTCACATCGGCGTTCTTTGCTGCGGGACATTTTTCGGCGGGTTCTGCCACGGTAATCCTTTATGACTTGGTTTTTATTTTTATTGACAGCACATTGTACGGTGTATTGTACCATGAAACGAAAAACGTTTTTGCTTGCGCTATTTCACACTTTTTAGCGAATCTTATAGGTGTGTTTACGCTGCTGGTCGTTTAATGTATAGGTAACCATAAACGTATTTTTTACTTAAAATCGGAGATGATTTTATATGCAAACCAATGCCGAGCGCGTATTGCGCCAATTGGCAAATAACATTTCGGCGATGGATGAAGTGGAATCGATCGGCATAAGCGCAAGCAAAAAAGAGCTCCCCAAGGCAGGCGAAGGGGATATCGATGTTTTTATCTATTGCGGAAAAATACCCGAGCTTGAAAAAAGACAGGCCGTTATAAAGCAAACGGGCAGCGTGATACAAGCAGGTAAAATGAACGTTTTTGAAGGCGGGCATTGGGGCGTGGGCGACCTTGTGTATATAGACGGCATTGAAACGTGGTTGATGTATTTTACCGTAAAAGAAACATTGTGCAATGTGGAAGCCATACTCAATGGAGATTATCCGGATAAGTTGGACAACTACTATTATCCGATAGGGCGCTGCGCGATGTTGAAAAATATACATGTTTTATATGACAAAAGCGAATTCCTGCATACATTAAAAGCGAGATTGTCCATATATCCTAATGACTTGGCAAAGGCTTTGGCGTCCTATCATTTGAATATGCTTGAAGATACCGAGGATTTGGTGCGTGCGGTAAGTAGGAAAGATGTACTTTTCTATCATTTTGCCATGGATCTTGCCATTGACCATTTTCTGCAAGCATTGTTTGCGATAAATAAAGTATACTTTCCGAGCCGGAAAAGGACGTTGGAGTTTATAAAAAAGTTTGATCGCAAGCCCGAGAGATGTGAAGAGAGATTGCTTGATAGCCTTCAGTTGGGGTCTTGCGCTGAAACCGTTGCAGCCTCCTGCGAGCAATGGAGCAAATTGGTTGCCGAGTTAAGGGGACTTTGTGAAGAACAATGATATTCACCCCGAACCGCAGACAAGCCTAGGAATATCCCTTGCCGAATACGAGTAGTGCCCATGCCGCGCCAATAGTAACTGCCGCGTTTTTTGAGAGAAATGGCATCTTTTCAAAATACCCATCTTTTAGGCTGCCCAAACATCGTCAGCCCAAACCTCAAATACAAAAAAGGCCGCGTGATCCGGCCTTTTTTTATGGAAACAGTGAATAAGCACAAACTGTCTTGTTTGGTTTCCTCCGCTTTCCCATATAATATTGCAATTTATGAAAAGGTCACGGCACGCTCAGTGGTGATTTCTCGTTTCTTCACACCACTTTGCGATTTCTGTGATGAGCTCCAGCGGAAGCGGCTTGCTATGCGGAAGCTGAAGCGCGCCTTTGCTTGTGTGATACTCCGTGAGCTTTTCTGAAAAATGCACCATCGCTTCAGCGCCTGGGTATATCCCGATATGGTTTTTGAACGACGCGAAATGTATGATGTTCTTCTTATTCCAGTAAGTGGGCATGCGCCACGAAATACGCTCCTGCGCATCCGGAAGTGCGGCACGCAGCGTGTTTCTTACCAAGTTCAAAAGCGGCTGAACGCTCTCCGGCTGCTCGGCAATGTATGCGTCGATCGTTTTCGGCGATTCGCCACAAAAATGGTCTTGATCGGTATTTTTAAATTCTTGTCCGCACTTTGGGCATTTCCACATGCGTTGTTACCTCTCTATCTCGGTTATGGTGACCTTCACTTGATCGCCTGGCTGTTTCCCTGTTTTTGCACGAATATCCTTGCGCAACCCTACGATGTAGCACACCGAGCCGTCGGCGTCCTTTATGCCCATGTTCACGATGCTTCCGTCATAAGGCTCCCCATCAAATGTGGCATGTACTTTGACCCTGCCTTTACCGAACTCGGCTTTCACATCATGCGGGAATATAACGTATGCGCCATCCAGATCGGGAACCTTGTGAATTAATGCTTCAAATTCGTATGTTTTTTGATTCATGTGCAGCCTTGCATGATACGCACAGTCAATCTTGTGGAATCATGTCCTCCTTCATAACCATCTGCCTCTATGCCTATAAGGTGTGAACAAGCCGCCCTTTCATTAAAAGAATGGAAAATCAAAAGGTGTGCTACAACAGCCCTCTCTCATATTCCATCTTTCGCCGGTGGTTTTACAAATGGTTAAGTGATGGGGTGCCGCCTAGCCAGGGATGCCGTCGCCGTCAACATCCGTAAAGTCCGGCGCGGGGCCACCCTGTACGTTGAGGTTGGTGGTACCGTAAATTTCCCGCCCGGTCACGCCCTTTTCGTTGCGCTCGTGCTCCACGAGGCGGCTTAAGAATTTACGCACATCCTCAGGCTTTTTGATGTTCACAAGGTCGAGCACGCGGTTGCTCTGATCCGCGCAATAAAGGTTGAGCGTACCCACGCCGAAAATCTTCTGGCCAAGCGTGCGCACCATTTTGATGTCAAGCACCCTGTAAAGAAGCAGCTCGTCGGTTTCCGTACGGAAAAGACCCTTGCGCATGGTGAGGCGGGTGGGGCTGACCTCGTACTTCGTAAAACTGATGGGCATGCCCAGAATGCGCTTGCGGTCATGCCAAACGACTTGTTCCTGTTCGTTGAATTCGGCGGTCTTTTTCATGTTGCACACCCTTTCATCGTCTTTCAAAAATT
>DLFZ01000226.1 GCA_002482435.1 Christensenella sp. UBA7707 | reverse complement strand
CGCCGGCGGGCACGTCCACATCGGGACCGATGTGGCGCTGGAGCTCGGTCATGAAAGCCTGGCAGAAACGCATGATTTCCGCATCGCTCTTGCCGTTGGGGTCAAAATCGGAACCGCCCTTGCCGCCGCCAATGGGAAGCGAGGTGAGGCTGTTTTTAAAGGTTTGCTCAAAGCCGAGGAACTTCATAACGCTTAAGGTCACGTGCGAAGCAAAGCGCAAGCCGCCCTTGTAAGGCCCGATGGCGCTGTTGAACTGCACGCGGTAACCCCTGTTGACCTGCGCCTGACCGGCGTCGTCCACCCATGTGACGCGGAACTCGATAACGCGTTCCGGCTCTACCATGCGCTCAAGAAGGGCGAGCTTCTGATACTCGGGGTGCTTGTCGACCACAACTTCAAGAGAGCTTAAAACTTCTTCCACGGTCTGAAGGAATTCCGGCTCGTTGGCGTCGCGCTTTTTTACTTTTGCAAGGACTTCTTCGATATACGCGTTCATGACTTACCTCCGCAAAGATGTGTATGTGTTATGGATTTTTCCGCATGCAGCGGAAATTGCATTTTTTCAGACATGTTTATGATATACTTGCAAAACGCCTTTGTCAATATAACAAGCATCTGTGAAATGCCTACAAAAAAGTATATTATTTATTGTCATAGGAAGAAAACGCCGGTTCGGTAGAAATCCGAACCGGCGTTACGAAACTGCACTTTTCTTATAGGCTGTAAAGCAGCTCCTCATAAGTGGGGAACGGCCAATGCTTGCGCGATGTGACAACCTCGAGCTTGTCGGCAAGCTCGCGAAGCTCCGCCATCGCTGGAATCATGCGCTCCTTGCAGAGGATGCCCGCCTTGAGCGCGTCGCTTTCCGCCTTCACGGCGTCGAGTTCCTTATCGAGCACATCAGCGCTTTGGTAAAGCGCATCGGTGAGCGTGCTCATGCGCTTGAGAAGCGCTGTTTCCGTGGCGTTTGAAACAAACAAAAGCGCCTTTTTGGATGCCGCGCCGCTCAGCTCCGTCTGGTAGGCAATCACGCCGGGGAGGATGTCGCGGTGCGTCATTTCAAGCATGGTCTTTGCCTCAATGCTCACTACCTTCACATAGTTTTCAAGCTGAATTTCATAGCGGGAGTGAAGCTCGCGCTCGGAATAAATACCATGGCGTGTGAAAAGCTCCACATTCTTCTTGTGGATCAGGCACGGCAGCGCCTCCACGGTGGTGGGCAAAATGGAGAGTCCGCGCGCGGCGGCTTCTTTTTTCCATTCGTCGCTGTAGCAGTTTCCATCGTAAAGAATACGCTTGTGCTTGGCGATCTCGCGGCGAAGAAGGCGCGAAGCGGCCTCCTTTTTGTCATCCGCACGCTCAAGCTCATCGGCAAACTCCGAGAGCGCCTGCCCGACGATGGTGTTGAGCACCGTGTTCGCATCGGCGATGGACTGGCTGGAACCCACCATGCGAAATTCAAACTTGTTGCCCGTAAACGCAAACGGCGAGGTGCGGTTGCGGTCGGTGTTGTGTGCACTCAAGCGCGGCAGCACCGTTGCGCCGCTCTCAATGGTACGCCCGCCGTTGGAGCGGTAGCTGCCCTCCTGCTCGATGGCCTTCAAAATTTCCATAAGCTCGTCGCCCAAGAACACCGAAACGATGGCGGGCGGCGCTTCCTGCCCGCCTAGGCGGCAATCGTTGCCCGCGCTTGCCACACATACGCGCAAAAGGTCATGGTATTCATCCACCGCTTTGAGCACCGCGCATAAAAACACGAGGAACCTAAGGTTGTCGCGCGGGGATTCGCCCGGTTCGAGAAGGTTCGTACCCTTATCGGTAGCAAGCGACCAGTTGTTGTGCTTGCCGCTGCCGTTTAAACGCATGAAGGGCTTTTCATGGAGCAGGCACTCGTAGCCGTGCCTATGAGCGGTGTTTCGCATGATCTCCATGGTGAGCTGGTTGTGATCGGTGGCGGTGTTGGTGCCTGCAAATACGGGCGCAAGCTCGTACTGCCCGGGCGCGACCTCCTTATGCTCGGTTTTTGCGTACACGCCAAGCTTCCAAAGCTCCGCGTTAAGCTCGCGCATAAAATCCGCAACGCCCGCGCTGATGGCGCCGAAGTAATGATCCTCCATCTCCTGCCCCTTGGGCGGCTTTGCGCCAAAGAGCGTGCGCGAACAAAATACGAGGTCGCGCCTTTGTTCGTAGAGCGACCTCTTCACGAGAAAATATTCCTGTTCCGCGCCGGCGGTGGGGGTAACATGGCTTGCCTCCTCGCCGATGGCGGCAAGCACGCGAAGCGCTTCACGGTTCAAAAGCTCCATAGAACGCAAAAGCGGTGTTTTCTTGTCGAGCGCTTCGCCCGAATACGAGAAAAACACCGTAGGAATGCAGAGCGTGCCGTCTTTGATGAAAGCGTAGCTGGTAGGGTCCCACGCGGTGTAGCCGCGTGCCTCGAAGGTTGCGCGAAGCCCGCCCGAGGGGAAACTCGAAGCGTCCGGCTCACCCATGGTAAGTTCGTGCCCGGAAAACGCGGCAATGGGGGTTCCGTCCTTTGCGGGGCCGATGAATGCCTCATGCTTTTCCGCGGTTATGCCCGTGAGCGGCTGAAACCAGTGCGTAAAATGCGTTACGCCCTTCTCCATTGCCCAGTCCTTCATTGCGCGCGCCACAACGCCCGCCACATCGGGCGAAAGCGGTTTGCCGAGGCGAATGGTGTCCTTGAGCGTACGGTAGGTTTCGTCCGGCAAACGGGACTTCATGACCGTATCGCTGAACACGAGCTCGCCAAAGCGTTCAAAGATGCTTTCCATGTTTTCCCATTCCTCCATTTATAAAAATTAAAAAGGATTGCAAATAAAATAAGGTTTATTATAGGGTTTGCCTCGCCCTGCGTCAACCGTTATATATCATAAATAATATATTGTTTGATTATCCATATGTGCGCGGATTTCACATTTTCTAATGTCAGCGCTTTTTCTTAAAATATGC
>DLFZ01000215.1:5901-9863 GCA_002482435.1 Christensenella sp. UBA7707 | reverse complement strand
TGGAAAACGGCCGGAAAAAGCCCTTCATTACCTGCAAGGCAAGTATGATGTTTTCACGTACGGACAAATCCTCAACGATGCCGTCCTGTTTTCTGTCCTCGGGCAGATATCCCACACCGTGCTTCATAGCATCTTTGGGTTTGGATATTTTAACGTCTTTTCCATTTACCCTTACCCTGCCGCCGGTAATTTTATCAGCACCGAAGATCGCGCGGACGCTTTCACTGCGGCCGGAGCCAAGAAGCCCGGTAAATCCGTTTACTTCTCCCTTGTCGATTTTAAAGTCAAACGCCTTTGTACCCTCAGCGCTGGATAACCCAAACGCCTCAAAAACGGGGGCAGCATCCACGTTGGCTTGTAATGCCTTTTGATTTTGCAACGCCGAAATGTCGTCAAGCTCTTTGCCCATCATTTTTGAAATGAGCTGAACGCGAGGCAACTCCTTTGTTTCGTACTCTCCTACAAGCTCACCATTGCGCAAAACGGTTATTCTGTCGCATATCTCGTACACCTGTTCAAGGAAATGCGTTATGAAGATCACGCCGACACCGCGGGACTTCAGTTCGCGCATAAGAGTAAAAAGTTTTGCAACCTCATGTTCATCCAGCGAGGAAGTAGGCTCGTCCAAGATGAGTACTTTACAATCCATATCCACAGCGCGGGCAATGGCGACCATTTGCTGTACAGCCAGTGAGCAAGTAGCGAGTTGCTGCGTGGCTCTTGCCGGGATACTGAGCTTATCCAGTATTTTCGTTGCCCTTTTTTCCATAGAGCGCCAATTTACGAAACGGTAGTTGCCCCGCCCGATCAACATATTTTCAGCAACCGTGAGGTTAGGGCAAAGTGTTATCTCCTGATAAACAGTGCTGATGCCTAAATTTTGAGCTTCTTGCGGCGACCTTATGGTGGCTTCCTTGTGCGTGCCCCCAATGTGGATCTGCCCCGAATCTTTTTGATATACGCCTGTTATCACTTTGATTAAGGTTGACTTACCGGCCCCATTTTCACCCATCAGGGCATGAATTTCGCCTTTGTAGAGGGTGAAATCCACATTTTGCAAAGCGCGCACACCCGGGAATGCTTTGCATATTTTCCGTACGGATAAAACGATATCACTTTGCATAGGCAACCATCCTTTAGGGTAAGGGGCGCTGAACCCCGGAAATTTTTTGAAGATGGCGGTGCGCATATGCGGAAAACCTCCGCATACACCGCACCGCACATCCTTGCTATGAAATCCCTTTTGTTGGTGGGAAAATTATCGGCTATTCGCCAAGACCGAAGGTATCGATGTCCGCCTGCGTGATGGTGGTGGCATCAAAGCCGCGCTCCTCGGAGATAACCTTCTTTTGCGCAAGCGTTTCACCAGCTTCAAGTTTCTGAATCATCTCGTGGATTACAGAAGCCTGGAAGGGGCTGCACTGGCCGTCGTAGTTCCAATTGCCCGCAAGTAGTTCCCTAAGCGCCCACTTGTTGCAGTCGAAGCCTATGATGATAACTGCCTTGCCGACGCCATGGGTGATACCGGCTTCATCCAGCGCCGCAACGGCACCCTTCGCCATACCATCATTTTCGGCATAGATCACGTTGAACTCCTCACCGGAATTGATGACGGCTTCTACGATTTTCTTCGCTTCGGCTTCATCCCAGGTAGCGGTCTGCTGTGCAACCTTTGTCATGGTACCAGCTGCAAATTCAGCGTCCAAAGCGGCTGTACGGCCAATCTGCGCATCGGAGCCCATTGCGCCCTGAATGTGGATGACCTTATAAGAATCAAGATTTTGTGCCTTCAGCCATTCTACAGCCGTGATGCCCTCCTGTGCCATGTCGGAAACAACGGCAGCTTCATACAGGCTCTCATCGGCGTTGAGCATGCGGTCGAAGAGGAACACTTTTACGCCCGCTTCTTTCGCATTGGCAAGAACTGCATCCCAACCATCCGTAGCGGCAGCCGAGATAAGGAGGTAATCCACACCGTCGGTGATAAACTGACCTGCTGCATTCAGCTGTTCATCGTTCTTCAGGCTGTAGAAAGTCGATACTTCGTATCCATTCGCTTCGGTGAAGACCTTTTCAAAGTCCGCCACATTCGCCGCGCGATATCCGGATTCGGCCGGCGGGTTGTTGATGATGCCAACCTTAATCAGCTCGGAGGGTTGTGAACCTGGGACCGCTGCGCATGCAACAAGCGCAATCGCCAACACGGCAACCATCATAACAGCGATAAGTTTTTTCATGATACGGTTTCCTTTCCATTATTGATTTGTTTTGGTAATAGATGTGCATTTGCGGTTCAAGTGTAACCGCCTTACTTTGCTTATATCACACATAAAAACCAAAACCAACAGCTCTGGACGAACCGCATAAGAATACCCACCATCTCGTGAAAATTACAAACCGTCGCAAAGTTCGTGCTAATGGGAAGACTGGGTTTGTTAAAATTTTCAACCACACACATTAAAATAGTGACTGCCGAAAAATGTCGAGAAAACACCCCCCTGTTTTCGCATAAAAGTAAGGCTCCGCATGATGCGAAGCCCGTATATAAACCGTATCCTTCTGCCCTCAGTATCCTCTGCCATCGATCATTTCTTGGGTGATGGTGAAGCAATCGAACTGCGTTTCATTAATGTATTTAACCTGCTCAATCGGCTCCCCCCTCTGCCTGCGCTTGATAACCGCATCAACATAGGGCCCCTGCAGCGGATTACATTCCACATTTAGCGCAATTTTACCAGCAAGGCAGTATTCGAGCCCCAGCCTTGTTGCATCAAAGGAAATGACGATTACGCCATCTTCCGCATTGCACTTAAGGCCCACATCTTCCATTGCATCGATTGCGCCGAGTGCCTCACCGTCGTTTTCGCAGTATACAACGTCGATGTCCTTTGTTCTCCTAAGTATTTTGCTCATGACCTCATAAGCCTTGGCCCTCGTAAAATCGCAGGGCTCCTGCGCAACCTTTTCCCAATTATCGTTGCGCGATACCCCCCTTTCCAGTGCGGAGGTGCGGCCAAGTTGTGCGGAAGAGCCTGCTGTTCCTTGAATATGGACGATACGAATCGTATCCTCCGTTCGTCCCTGTTTTTCCAGCAAATCCTCCAGCCATGCGACCGCGGTTTCGCCTTCTTTATAGAAATCGGAGCCGATATAAGTTGTGTACAGGCTTCTATCCTCCACCTTGATATCACGATCGATCACAATAACGGGGATGCCCGCATCCTTTGCTTCCTGTAAGATCGAATCCCATCCGGTTTCAAGCCTTGGCGCAACAACAATATAATCCACACCTTGTTGGATGAAAGTGCGAATCGCCCTGAGCTGATTTTCCTGCTCGTTACGGGCATCGTCATAAATCAACTCATACCCGTTTTCCTCGCTCAGCGCTGCCTTCATGCTCTCGGTATGGGCTACCCGCCATTCCGACTCTGCCCCAACTTGCGAAAACCCGACCAAAATGAGATCTCCCATTTTTTTTCCGGAAACTACCGGCGTTTGCGGCGTTGTGTTTGTGCAGCTGCAAAGCAGCAACAGCGTAACTACAGCAATTGCAAGCATTCGTTTTTTCATGCTTCCGTCTCCCTATCGTTCGTCCGCATCGGCATTGTAACGATGACCCTTGTGCCATCACCCGGCGTGCTCTCCATGGTTAAACCATATTCCTTGCCGAACAGTATTTGTATCCTTTGGTGTACGGTTCGCAGCCCGAAGCCTTCGCTCTTATCATCCTCCAAAGATGCACGCACCGCATCCAGGCGCTGCTGCTCCATGCCGACGCCGTCATCTACCACTTCAAGAATCAGGCTCTCGCCGCACACATGACCGCTCACGCGGATAAAGCCTTTTCGCCGGCTTCTTTTGATGCCGTGATACAGGGCATTTTCCACCAGCGGCTGCAGCGTAAGCTTGGGAAGGATATAATCTTCCATCGCCTTTGGGATATCAATCTCATATTCCATCAA
>DLFZ01000215.1:0-5750 GCA_002482435.1 Christensenella sp. UBA7707 | reverse complement strand
GATCAGCCAGATGATGGTATCCAATGTGTTATAGAGAAAATGGGGGTTCATTTGCGCCTGCAGCAGTGCCAGCATGGTGCGCCGGCGCTGTTTTTCCTGTTCGGCATTTTTATCGATCAGCTGTTTCAAGCGTCCGACCATGCTCTCGATGCCATCGGACAGAAGCTGCACTTCCTCTGCGTCGGCCTGAATGGGTTCACAAACAAGAAGGCTCCCTTTGCCGATTGCCTCCAACCGTTCGCAAATCCTGCCGATCGGATCAACGATTCTGTGGCTGAGCTTTCTTGAATAGCTCAATAGGAACGACAAGAGCGCCAGCGACAAAACCGCAATTGCCCCCATAAACACGACCATGTTTGTAATGACGGTCGACTGCAACGCGTCCAAATGCACCGACTCATAGTAAAGATAGGTGTACATATATTCCTGGATCAAGCCTGTTAAAATATAAATGTTGTTTTCAAGTTGATCCACGCGGGAATCATATTCCTTCGTTTCCGCAATCTCCTGCATTTTCTCCTCGAGATTGTGGCACAGGTTCAATACGCTGCTGATCGCCCGAAGACTTTCTTTTTCGGTCGTCGTTTCAACAAGCTTGCTGGCAATCGTCTCCGCAAACTGCACTTGGGCAATCGGAAGCCCTTCCGAATATTGGCTATCGATCACAAAATAGTACATTTTCAGATCAACGTCTTTTTTAAAATCCTGGTTGAAGTCTGACGCTGTTGTGACATTGTTCAGTATCGCGTTGTACTGCAAAGCATACACAATACCGATGGATGCAATTGTGATGATAACGATCATAAGCGGCACCGCAACGATCAGGATAATCTTCCACAGCTTGCGGTGCATGGTCATTTTCCCATTTTTTGCTTCCCGCCGGAAATCAAAACTCACAGTTTATCACCTTTTCGATAGTCACTGGGCGTGCAGCCTAGAATTTTTTTGAACACAAAGCTGAAATAATGCGGGTCCTTATACCCAACGGCGAAAGCAATCTCGCTTGCGCGCTTATCCGTTAGCCGAAGCAGTCGCTTCGCTTCACCGATGCGCTTGTTGGTGAGATACTCAACAAAGGTTTGCCCGACCTCCTGGCTGAAGATCGCCGAAAAATAGTTCGGGCTGATGTTTACTTTTCTCGCGACCCTATCGAGTGAAATCGACTCGTCCTGATAATGCTCATCAATGTACCCGATGGCTTCTACGAGCAGGTCGCGCTGCTGCTTTTTGCTTTCGCTGTTGCGCAGCTCAATTGCCTGTCCCATCAAGTTGCGTACGTACTGCCGCGCTTCCTCCGGCGTTGCCACATTGTCCTTCGGCCGAATTTCAAAAGGCAGGAAATTATCTGCCCGACAGCCGATGGAATCCAGATATTCCGCCGCCGCGAAGTAAACCGTCATGGTCACGTATCGGCAAAAAAAGGGCTTTGCACTTTCCTTGCCCGCGTTTTGGAACAACTGATCGATAAAGCTGTCGATTTCTTCAATCGCCCCACTGCTTAAGAAGCTGCGGATATGCTCTTGACAGATAACCTCCGCATCCGCTTTTGCATCATCTTTTTCCCGGATTTGGCGGATATTTGTTTCGGAAAGGATATGCTCGCTTGGGCATAGATAGCGGTAAGACAGAATGCGGCTCGCTTCCGCAAAGCATGCCGGAATGGCGCGCAGCCGCGATACCGATTTGCCGTGGGCAATGTACCAGTCCACCTCTTGCTCAAACGTGATGCAGCAATTACGGATGTTTTCGATGCACTCGCGGGTTCGCTCCTCAATATCGTTTTGCCCGCCCTTTATCAAAACGGCGTATGTCGTTACATTCCATTGAAATAAAAACAGTTCGGCATGGCTTAAGAAAAACTGCGTTATCTTATCCTGCACCGCCACGAGCGCATCCGTATAGCTTTCCGGCGCGCTTCCGTCATATCCGGCGCTGTTCAGCGAAAAAAGCACGACATTATAATATAAGGAGTTTAGCTCGATGCCCATTGTTTTTGCGGTTTCGGAGATTTCCAATACGCTCATACCGCCGGTGACGATTTTTTCAAAAAACCGACGGCGCCAAAAAGTTTCATACTCCTGAGCTTCGCGGCGGAATTTTTCAATGTACGCTTGCTGCTGACGCTCGTCCTCCATCTTTTTCTGTAAGGCAATCAGCGTTTCCACCATTTTTTCTTTTGTGATCGGCTTGAGCAGATATTGTTCCACACCCATCCGAATCGCCTGCTGCGCATAGGAAAAATCGTCGTACCCGCTGATGATGACAATTTTTGTACGCGGCAATTCCTTTCGGATCAGCTCAATCAACGCCAGCCCATCCATAAACGGCATTTTGATATCCGTAATAAGAAGATCAGGCTGAATCTGGCGAATCATGGGCAGCGCAAGCTCGCCATCTGAAGCGTCACCGGCATATTGAAAACCATACTGCTCCCAAAGGATGTTCTTGCGTATGCCTTCGCGCACCACAATTTCATCCTCAACAAGAAAGGCCTTAAACATATGATCTTCCTTTCTGATTCACATATATGGCTCTGTTCAGAAATGTATAGTATCCCCCACATATTATGTATCATTTTACGAAAATTACCAATGGGTTTTCTTTTGATATTGGTTTGATTTTTTAAGGCAGTTTGCAAAGTCGTAGTTTGAAACAACGTATGGCCTGCTTTAAATATTCAGATAAGCCAAATGAGTTGAAGTATAAGCGATTCCGATTTCTCAAAACAACGAGCGATAAAGCTACAACGAAACGGGAAGCGATGGCAACGCGCCTTCTCTCCCCGTTTTCAATCGCCAACCCTAGGCCAACTTGGCTTGAGGTGTGGAATAAGCTGGTTTCACCATGTTACATGTACGGCAGGCTTTTCCTTCAATTTTCCCAAGACAACACAACCGACTCCTCGTGAACATTGTCTATAAGGTTTAAAAGCTTCTCGGCTGCAATGCGGCCGAGCGCTTCCTTGGGGTGGCGAAGTGAGCGAAAATCATATTCTCCATGCTGTGTGAGCGTACCGTCAAAGCTGCGTATCGAACTTACGCTACCCCGCCGTGTTCGCAAGGCGGCCAATACCTGTTGCGCAATCTCGTCGTTGTAGCAAACAAGGGCTGTACATCTCTCCAATAGTTTGGATTCCTCAAGCATGCGCTCTATGGAAAATTTCGTTTCGGTATTGAACCACAGCACCGACTCGTCGGCTATCCCCGCGCTATTTTGTGCGAGTGCGTCAATATACCCCGAAAACCGATGCAATCCTTGAATATCATCCCCCTTGAAGATGCCGCCGATCTCCCTGTGCCCTTCGTTAACCAACGTTCGCGTCAACTCGTATGCACCGCGATAATCGTCCGCAACAACATAAACGGTTTTGCTGTACGCCTTCTCGAACAAAGCCTGGTAATACCCGTTAAAAAACACAAGCGGAATACCCTTTTCTCTTAACGCATGGTAGAAGGGTAAATTAGGATTCGGCAATGCGGTTCGCGTACCTTCTACGATGATTCCGTCAAACGTATCAGGGGATAGGCTTTCAAGGATTTCCCGTTCCCGCGCGATGCTGTTGCGCGTCGCATAAAGCACCATCTCATAGCGTTTCGCGCTTGTTACCTCCTCGATGCCACGCAAAATCGATGGGAAAATGTAGTCGCCGATGTAACTGGTAATTACGACGATGCGCATACACCTTTTGCTCATAAAAAGCTTTTCTGTAACATAGGATCCGCTCCCCTGTGTGCGGCGGATAAAACCTTCATCCTCCAGCATTTTGAGGGACTGCCTCACAGTTTGTCTGCTGATGTTATGAGCTTTTGCAATCTGTTGCTCCGTAGGCAGCTTCGCACCCGCTGAATAGGTGCCCGTTTGTATTTCACCAAGCAGCCGCTCATATAGCGCAACATACTTCTTGCTCATATCGTTTCCTCCGCTTTGCTGTGCGTTTTCAACAATATACCATTGGAATTGCAAATTTACAATACAAATTTGCGCATTTTTAGCCAGTTTAAATACAAATTAGGAATTCTTAGTATGATTTCCTCGTTTTATTCATGCTTTTCACCCGTTTTATTTTTGTTTTTAATCAATTTGTATTGACAAATTTGCTTTACCTTATAATAATGATTTTAAAGAGCATCTATTTTCTATGCTCCCGATCATTCTGACAGCACAAACAAACAACAATTGATTGATTCCGGAGGTGATACACACTTGAAAGAGAATTACTTCCTCGGCCTTGAACTGGGTTCTACCCGCATCAAGGCAGTACTGATCGATGGAGCGCATCGCCCGATTGCTTCAGGGAGCTTCGCTTGGGAGAACCGGCTCGAAAACGGTGTCTGGACATACGACCTCGCGGACGCTTGGCACGGGGTACAGGCTTGCTACGCAGCCCTTGCGAAGGATTACCGTGAAAAGTTCGGTGAGCCGCTCACGACTTTGGGCGGAATCGGCGTCTCTGCGATGATGCACGGCTATTTGGCGTTCGGCGCTCAAGGCGAACTGCTCACGCCGTTTCGAACATGGCGAAATACCACAACGGGCGAAGCGGCGGAAAAGCTCACGGCGCTGTTCAGCTTCAACATACCGCTGCGCTGGAGCGTGGCGCATTTGTACCAGGCGATGCTAAATGGCGAAGCGCATGTCAACAAGATTGCGCGCCTCACCACGCTTGCGGGTTATGTGCATACCATGCTCACAGGCGTACACGCCGTTGGCGTGGGGGAAGCTTCGGGCATGTTCCCCATCGACAGCACGACAGGGCAGTATGACGCAAAAATGCTCGCAAAGTTCGACGAACTTGCGGCGGATATGCCTTGGAAGCTAAACGATCTCCTCCCCCGCGTTCTTACGGCGGGCGAAACGGCGGGGTTCCTCACGGAGGAAGGCGCAAAGCTCCTTGACCCTACCGGGAGGCTTCAATCCAGCACTCCGTTTTGCGCGCCCGAGGGCGACGCGGGAACGGGTATGGTCGCCACGAACAGCGTGAAGCCGCGCACGGGAAACGTATCGGCCGGAACCAGCGTGTTTTTGATGGCGGTGCTCGAGCAATCGCTTTCTAAGGTATACCCGGAAATCGACATGGTGACGACGCCCGCAGGTGACCCCGTTGCCATGGTGCATTGTAACAACTGCTCAAGCGACATCGATGCTTGGGTTTCGCTGTTTCGGGAGGCCGCTTCCCTGCTCGGCGCAAAGTTCGACACGGATATGCTCTATAACACCCTTTTGGGTGTAGCGAACGCGGGAGAGGCGGATTGCGGCGGCCTCCTTTCGTTCAACTACCTTTCGGGCGAAAGCGTAACGGGCTTTGACGAGGGGCGTCCGCTGTTTGCGCGCCTGCCCGATGCCCGCTTCACACTTGCAAACTTCATGCGCCTGCACCTTTCTACGGCATGCGGCGCGCTCAACCTCGGCATGGAGATTTTGAAAAACGAACGTGTGGCGCTCGACTCCGTAACCGGCCACGGCGGCTTTTTCAAGGTAGAGGGTGTGGGGCAGCGCGTAATGGCTGCGGCGCTCAACGCTCCCATCACAGTTATGGCGACTGCGGGCGAAGGCGGACCGTGGGGCATGGCGATCCTTGCGGCGTACATGAAGCAAAGAAAAGACAGCGAATCACTCGCCGGATATTTGCAAAACAGCGTGTTTGCAAAAAGCGCGGGAAAAACCATGCTGCCACTTAAAGAAGATGTACAGGGCTTCGCGCGCTTTATGGAGCGCTACAAAAAAGGGCTTGCCATAGAACGCGTGGCGGT
>DLFZ01000171.1:181-3733 GCA_002482435.1 Christensenella sp. UBA7707 | reverse complement strand
TTGAAAATGGAGCCGTAGCCCGTTGAAAGCGACTTGATCTTGGTGCGAAGAGGCAGAGAAAACTTCTCAGCCAGCACATAGGCACGGTTTTGATCGAACGCCGGCAAAAACTCGCTCGCCCAGCGGATTCCCTCTTTCACGCGCATACCACTTGGAAACAGGTTCTTTTCGCCCATCATGTGCAACGTGCAAAGTGCCTCGTCGCTTTGGAACGGATTACGTCCGTCAATTTTTACCTCGCCGCCATCCGGGTAAAGCCTGCCCGCAACGATGTTGAGAAGCGTTGTTTTCCCCGCGCCGTTGCGCCCGAGAAGCCCGTAAATCTTGCCCGGCTCCACCGTAAAGCTCACACCCTTGAGCGCACGCGTGCCGCCATAGCTTTTTTCGATGCCGCAGATTTCTATTCCGTTCATTTTCCGTATCCTTTCCGGATCATCTCGAGGATCTCATCCTCCGGGATGCCGAGTTTTTTTGCTTCGCCGATGAGTTTCAACACGAATTCTTCCATAAACCTTTCCTTCCTGTTCTCGGCGACTTTTTGCGTCGCGCCACCTGCTACAAACATCCCAAGGCCTCTCCTTTTGTATAAAATGCCCTGTTCCACGAGCAGGTTGATTCCCTTGAGCGCTGTTGCCGGGTTGATGGCGTACCGCACGGAGATTTCCGTGGTGGAAGGCGCCTGCTCCTCTTCTCCGAGCGCTCCGGACAAAATCGCGTCTTCGAGCGCTTCCGCGATTTGAATGAAAATCGGCCGTTCTGCTGTTAACTCTGTCAAGCCATTCACCTCACTTGTTGACTGGTTAATTACTTATGTAACTAACTATAATCCAAGGCCAAGTGTATGTCAAGCGGATTTTTAAAATTTTCTTAGGAAAATCGTAAAATGCCCGCAGCGGTCAGCGCACGAACCACTGCGGACATTTTACAAAAAGGTTGCTGACGTCATGAACGATTTAAAGAAGCATTGCAAGCTGGATGCTGTCGATCATGCGGTCGTTGGTGATGGCCTCCGTAAGAACCGAGATAAATTCGGAATTGGTGGGAATCCACTTGACGTCGTAAACGCAAAACAAACGCCGCAATTCCGACTTGTTTCCGCTTTCCCATGTACGCTTGATGGCAAAACGGATGTTCCGTTCCACGGAGGTCTGGGTTGCGCCAAAACGCTGCGCAACCCTGGGATACAGCTGTGTCGTCAGATGGTACATATACTCCGGCCGCTGCTGCGTCAGCGAGAGAATATGATGTACATAGGCATACCCCTTATATTTCGGGTGCATGCCTATGGCTCTGAGGACATTTGCAGGATCACGACCGAGTGTCACCGCGAGTCCTCCCCTCCCCCTAAGGTAAGGATAATTATCACACAAACGACCATTGTATGCAATGTTCGCATTAAATATTCGACGATTATCGATATTTTTTGATAATTATCGTTTAAATATTTTTACATTCTTGATTGAACTTTCAGAACCTAAACAAAAACAGTTCCCATTCTTAAATGAAAACTGTTGTTCAAAATCATTTGTACAATTTTCGCTAAAACAATTCAAGGGGAAATGCGGCTATTTGAAGCTATCCTTTCAGCCCAGCACCACAAAGCGGCACAACCACGCGCATACCCACAGCTTGTTCGCGTTTTCTCCATTGAAGATACGCTGCATAACTCGCGGCCGATGTCGTTTCCACATAAAGCCCCATTCTTGCAAGCGCCGCACGGGCATCGTAAATTTCCGCATCGGAAACGGTAAAAAAGCTTCCGTTTGTTGCGCGTACAGCACGTAGAATGTCCGTGCCGCGCGCCGGTGCCGCAATGGCGATGCCCTCCGCCGCCGTACCGGTATTTTCGACCGGGTTTACCCCCGCCTCGCCTGCGGCAAATGCAACCGCGATGGGCGCACAGCCCTCCGCCTGCACCGCAAAAATTTGCGGCATTTTTTCTAGATACCCCCATGAGAAAAGCTCAGTGAGCGCAAGGTATACCCCCAGCACCAGCGTGCCGTTGCCGGCGGGCAGAAAGAATATATCGGGCATGGAAAAGGAAAGCTGCTCAAACACCTCGTAAGCATACGTTTTGGTGCCCTCGTAAAAAAGAGGTTGAAAGACGTGGCTTGCGTAAAACAAGCCGCGCTCCCCGGTATATTCGATTGCCGCACGCGCAACGTCCTCGCGCGTGCCTTCAATTAAATGCAAGGTTGCGCCGTGCGCTTTGATCTGCTCGAGCTTTTTTGGTGAAGTGGAAGCAGCTGCGAATATGTGGCACAAAATACCCGCGCGCGCGCCATAAGCAGCAACAGCCGTGCCCGCGTTGCCGCTGCTGTCAGCTACGGCTTCCTTTACGCCGAGGGCTTTCGCCATGGTCATCAGTACCGATGCGCCTCGATCCTTGAAAGAAAGTGTAGGCATGAGGTAATCCGCCTTCAAAAAAACGTCCTCTTCCGGTTGTAGAAGCGGTGTTCCCCCCTCGCCCAGGCTTACACCTTTCCAAGGTGTAAGTTCCGCATCAAAGGGCAGCGCGTCTATGTATTTATAGAGGGAGCGCTCAACGGATACCGCTGTTTTTGCAAAGTCAACGCGCTTTTTCGGGTAAGAAAGCCCGTAGAGGCCGCCACAGCCGCACCGGTAGCCGACATCCTTGAGTAGGCTCTTCGCGCCGCAGCTTTGGCAAACGAGGAAAACTTCCATCTTCAACACCCCAGCAAGGAAAAGATGCGTGAAAGAAAACGCTCAAACGGCGCGGAAAGCCGCGTTTTTCGCCCAAGAAACCAAAACAGTTCCGCAATGAGCACAGCGGGAATGAAGTCCACAAAATAGTGCTGCTTTACGAGCATGGTGGAAGCGAACACCAACAGGGCCATGAAAAGCGCGAACAGCTTTACAAAAAGCCCTGCCTCCTTGGCACCGCGCACGCCTACGAAGCAGAGCCAGCTTGCAAAGCAGTGAAACGACGGGAACAGGTTCACGGGTGTATCCGTGCCGTATACAAGCGCCGCAAGCGCGCCGAAAAGGCCCGTTCCAAGCTCCGTCGGCCGTTCGATTTGGGTGGGAAGCAACACAAAAAGCGCCCCAAAAACCGCGGAGGAGCAAAGCGCCGTTACCGCAAGCGCGCTTCTTCTTCGTTCGCCAAGCCCCGCGATGTACAAATACATAAGCGCCCAGTGAGCAAAGCAAAGAAGATACGGGATGAAAAAAAAGGGCGCATACGGGATATGCGCGTCGATTGGCAGGCTCAAATCGATCTTTGGAAGCCGCTCGACAACAGGCTTTACGGCGGCGTAAACCACCATCTGCGCACCCAAAAGAAGCGCGGCCGTTATGACCGCGCGCCTCTGAAACAGTTTTTTTACAGCAGCACACAAATTCATGCCGCTATTGTACCATAAATACCACACACCGCGGTAGAGCGTACCGTGCTTATATCCCCCATTTTTGCGCGTAGGTCGCTACCCATTTGCTTTCTTCAAACAAATAACACATGGGCTGTACAGCCATAACAAGCGCATCCTCCGGCGCGGTTACAGTAGCGTCATCGAGCGTTCCGAGTACCTCGCC
>DLFZ01000171.1:0-167 GCA_002482435.1 Christensenella sp. UBA7707 | reverse complement strand
GGAGCGTCTACATCGGTAAGCCTATCGTAGAACGTGGGCGCTATTCCTTCGATTTCTCCCGCAAGCATCCCGTAGGAACGAAGCAAGTCGAGAAGCGCCGCAAAACAAACATCAGAATCCTTCTTGTTGATCACGCCATCCCCATCGCCGGACGGAAGCTCGATGAC
>DLFZ01000067.1:10173-10344 GCA_002482435.1 Christensenella sp. UBA7707 | reverse complement strand
GCCTCTTGCCCGCGAAAAGTCGTGGAACTCCATCAGCATTTTTACGGTGCGCGCCTGCGTAAGCTTGTAAACGCGCATTAAAACGATTGGCTCGTCGCCCGAAATGCCAAAGCGCCAAAGCTTTTCGCGCCCAGCTGTGTGCGGCAGCTCAGCGATGCGCTTTTGCGGCAG
>DLFZ01000067.1:0-10143 GCA_002482435.1 Christensenella sp. UBA7707 | reverse complement strand
GTAAGCCCCGCAAAGCGAAGCGCACTGTTCGCGTGCGCCCATGCGAGGTCGAAGCTCGCTTCAAGCTCGGCTTTCAATTCCTGCGCATCCATAAGCGCCTGCTTTTTGGTGAGGGCGTAGCGCATCACAAAGTAATACTGGGCGGCACCTCCCGGTTTGACGGCGGTGTTTGCACGCGCGCAAATACCCGGCTCCACAGGAAACTCGACGCTTTCCCTTCCCAACATGGGCTGCAAAAGCGCCTCGGTGATGCTTTTTCCCCGCCCTGGCATCACAAGCCTGTCCGTACACCAGCGCGCCTTGGAAGGCCCAAGAAGCATGCAGTAAAGATATTTGAAATCCTTCGCGTCGGAAGCACGCTTTTCAAAAAGAAGCACGTCGTCCTCCATCGACGCGTTTACCGTAAGCTTCACAAAACCCGGGTGCGCCATATCGCGCCGCTGCGTTTCCAAACACACCTCCGCAAACACGCCCATCTCAAGCTCACGCGCCTCGGAGGCGGTGTTGCTAAGGACAAGCCTTCTAACCTCCGCGTTGCGCTGCGGGGAAACGCAGCATTCAAGCTTCGCCCTTATGCCGTTTTCCTCGCGCGAAAATGTGACCTTGTGCGGCTCGAGCGTTGTGGTAAGCGCACCGTCGTTTGGCCCCGAAGGGATGGAGGCGATGGGCCATGCGTGACTGCCGTCACGCACTGCGATGTGTACGCCCGAATCGGAACGCATCACATCCGGCCGCCAGCGCGTGAGCATCACGTCGCCGCAGCGGCTGAAGGAAAGCCCTCCATCGCACAAAAACAGCGTATACTGGCCGTTTGTCAAAAGTTGAGTCTCCGGCAAAAGACCTCCGCCGCATACCGTTCTGACGCGCGGCTTTTCCTCCCTGGTTGCGCCGTCTTCCCGGTATACGCCGCTTTTGTAGCGGCGGATGGTAATGGTCATGGAGGGCTTGCGCTCTTCAAGCAAAAGCCGTGTTGCACGCACCTCGGGAATTTTGTGGAAACGCTTTTGAAGGATATTTTGGTTGAGCACGTTGTTCATGGCGCAAAGGCTCATGCCCTGATGGTGTGCCATGTAGCTTTTTACAAGCTCATACCCGCCTTCGGAGCGGATGCGCGCTTGCGTATAATCGATGGCTTCGAAAAATCCGTATTCTCCGAACGCGCCCATCTCACGGAGCCGTGCGAGGTTGTTTGCTGCGGCATGCGGATCGCACAAAAGCGCAAGCGCGCTCGCGTAGGGCGCAACCACCCTTTCGCGCTCCCTTGCTGCCTGCAACCCAAGGCTCGGTACGCCAAACGCGCGATACTGATAGTACATATAGCGGTCAAACGCGTAATAGCCGGATTCGGAGATTCCCCACGGTTCGTCCGCGAGGTATTCGCGCTGCGCCGTAACCGCGTGCGCGCAGCTTTCGTCAAGAAGCGTAAAGGGCACTGTACCGGTAAAGAGCACGGGCATCAGGTATTCAAACATGGTTCCGCCCCACGAGAGGAGTGTGCGTCCGCCCGGAACTTGCGTCAAAAGCCTTCCGAGGTTGCCCCAGTGCTTGTTTTCCACCTGCGAAAGCGCAATGGCCATAAAGCTTGTGAGCCGCGCCTCCGAAGCGAGAAGGTCGTACCAGGATTTTGAGAGCGCGCCCGAGGAAGCATCATAGCCGATGTGGAAAAGCGAGCGCTGCGCATCGTAAAGCACGGTAAAATCCGTCGCTACGGCAAGCTTGCGGCAGCGTGCCGCAAGCTCCTTCGCACCATCAAAATGCAAGGCAAGGAGCGCTTGCTCCGCGGTCAAAAGGCACGCCACAAGGTTGCCGCTATCCACAGTTGACACGTAACGCGGCGAAAGCACCGCTTTGTCGGTGAGATTGTACCAGTTATAAAGGTGCCCATTCCACTTTTCCAACGACTCGATGCTTGCAACCATATCAGAAAGCCTTTTTATAAGCTCGCTTTCTCCGATAAACCCAAGGTCGAATGCGCTCACGCACGCCATCAACCCCATGCCGATGTTGGTCGGAGAAGTATTGCGTACGGGCTGCTTTAAAGGGGATTGCTGAAAGTTATCGGGCGGCAAAAAACTGCTCTTTTCGTCGCAAAACTCCTCAAAAAACCGCCATGTGGCGCGCGCCGTCTCAGTGAGAAACGCACGTTCCTCGTCGCCGAGCGCCTTTAAAGCATACGGCTTATCAAGCCGCGCCGCAGCATAAGGCCCACAGAGAAACAGAATGCCCAGAAGCGCGCAAAAGAACGGCGCGCTACAAAACGCCGTAAATGCAAGAAGCGCCGCACCGAACACCACGCAAAGCCACAGCTTTTTGTAGTAGCTTTGCACCGAGCCGAGCTTATGTCCCGCGCTTTCCGCCGCAGTTTGCCACTGCAAAAGGTTGCGGTGCGAGCGGTATACGCGATAAAGCGTGCGAAACACCGCGTCGAGCGTTTGATAGGCGGCATAGGGGAGCGTAGCAAGCGTAAAAAGCGCACGGGCAAACGGCACGCCCTGCTCTTTGAGTGCGCCGGAAGGTTCGCCTTGCTCCTTTTTGCCGAAAAACCCACACAACAACAGCACAAACTCCACAAAAAGCCCGTCGAGAAGCGCAATGAGCGAAAGCGCCCCCAAAAAGCCGAAGCCCGTAACCGTCGTCCACAAAAGCGAAAGAAGCACCGCAGGCAAAACGAGGCTTTTTGCCATGTTGACGATCATCTTCATGCGGGAAAGCTCGCTCAGAGGGCTTTTGTGCTTGGTGCCCGCGGCGTCTTTCATGTATTTTGCCGCAAACGCAACAAGCTGCCAGTCGCCGCGAAGCCACCTATGCTGCCGCTTCCACCATGAAGCGAACGTGCTCGGTTCGCTGTCGTAAAGCGCAACATCTCCCATGAACCCCGCGCGTAAGAAGCAGCCCTCCAGAAGGTCGTGGCTCAAAACCGCGTTGTCCGGCACCCAAAAACTCAGGGTTTCGCGAAACGCCGCGATGTCAAAAATCCCCTTGCCGCCAAAGATGCCTTCGGAAAACACATCCTGATAAAACTCACCCGCAGCAGCGGAATAGGCATCCATACCGAAATCACCAGAAACAAGCCTTGCAAAGCGTGTTTTGGAAGCGCCCGAAGAAAGCGAACGCATACGCGGCGCAATCACACCGTAACCCTCGCGAATGATGCCGTAACGGTCGGCCACGGGGCGATTCAAGGGGTGCGCCATCGCTCCCACAAGCTCCAAAAGCGCCTCGCGCGGCAAAAGTGTATCCGCATCGAGTGTAAGGCAATAGCGAAGGCCCTTCGGGAGCGGCGCACTAATGAGAAGAAACGGCTCGTCGTACCCATCGGCAATGAGGTTTACAAGGTCCATCAGCGCGCCCCGCTTTCGTTCCCGCCCCATGTAGATGCCGTCGTGGCGGCTCAACTCGCGCCTGCGGTGCAAATAGAAAAACACCGGCTCGCCTTTGGCGTATTTTTGGTTGAGCACCTCCACCATTGCTTTTGCGAGTGCAAGCAGCTCCTTTTCTCCCTCATTTTGTTCTGTGGCGCTGTCCTTAAAGTCCCCAAGCATGGCAAAGCAGCAGTTATCATACGGGTTTGCGAGGTAATGCGTTTCAAGCTGCTCCATCCCGGCACGGATGGACGCCTCGGAAACCACGAGCGTGGGCACCACCACAATCGTCTTGTCGCTTTCGCCAATGCCTTCGCGCAAGTCCATCCGTGGGATACGGCGTACCGCCGATGTGCGCGAAAACACAAACACAGCAACGCAATGCGCAAGGCTCCACGCGGGTAGAACGCCAAAAAGCGCGCTCAGCGCTCCTTGTGTTGCGCACAGCATAACAAGAAGCACCGTGACAGCCGCCTCGGTGGCGATAAAAAGCGCAAACTTCGTTTTTTGTGAAAACCCTTCGTGGCGCATGTCGGGGCGGATCGCCTTAAAAAGCTCCTCTTGTCCCTCGCAAAAAAGGTAATAACCCGCCTGTGCGTGTTTCCCTTCGCGGCCTTCGCTAAGCTTCACCGCCTGCCGTGCCACCACCGTTTCCGCCACGTTAAGCCGCTTTGCCACGCGCTCCACCGTAGAGCGGTAGTATGCGCGCGTGGCGGCATCCATGCGGGCGTAATCCTTTTCCTCACGAAGCACACGCTCTACGCTCGAATAGCTTTCAAAGCACGACGGCCAGTCGAGCCCGTCAAGAAACCTCAGGCTTAAAATCGCGTTGTTCACGCGCATGGAGGAAGCGGAAAGCAGGCTTCTGTTTCGCGCAAGCAAAGTTTCCGCCTCCACATCCGCACGGAGGAGGCACGCGGCAAGGAGTTGAAGGGCGTCGTATGCATCTTTTTCCTCGAGGCGGCTTACGAGAAAGTCCGTACAGGCCGGATGTTTTTGAAGCTCCAGCTTTTCAAGCATCGCCTCCCGTTTTGCGTCCGGCTGTGCCTTGAACAATGCCGCAAGCACTTCTTCAGCGCGGTCGTACTGAGCGATTACGTCAAAGGCGGCTACGCACTCAAGTGCAATAAGCTTCAAAAGCGCGACGCGCAGCATGTGCGGCAGCAGCCAAAGCTCGCGCATGGCAAGCGGGCTTACGCCCTGAAAACCGCGCAAAAAAGCGCTCAAAAGCCCCTCATCCACGCGCCCCTCCCTGTGCCCCACCATTGCGGCCGCCATGCGGTAGGCGCGCGGTAAGCCGATGTATTCGCCCTGTGCGCACACCGGCAAACGCGCCTCATCGATTTCGTCGAGCGCGTTTTGCACGGCGATGAGGTTTTTTTCCACCACATAAAACTCATCGCGCAACACCTCCGCGCAGGGCGGAAGCTCCTTGTTTTTCTCGTATCGTTCGCGGGAAAGCTTATAAAGCGCGGTCAACGCCCGCCGATCGGCACCGATCTGCGGGAAAAGCGAAGGTTCGCTGCGGCGCGCGGCGCGCGTACGAAGCGACGCAAGCTCCGCTGCATGGCGTTCCATCGCCTCCGCGTTGAGCGGGATATCCAAAAGACCGTTGTACGTTCTGTTTTGAAGCATCGTGAAGCATATGCCTCCCATGGCGCATAGTAAAAGTAGTATCTGCCAAAATGGGCGTGCATATCTATCAAAAAGTGCCTTACATCACTTTTTGAGAATTGCATAAATCGCCTGCGAAGTCCCGAAGGTCGAATGCCCGAAGCGTTTCCTTCGGAGGACTGCATTCCGCCCGGACGGTGATCTATGAAAGAAAGCCTTGCGCTACAAGGCTTTCCGAATTCAAGTTGCCCAAAGCAAACCCGCCGGTTCCATGTTTTACGGAACCGGCGGGTTTATGCCTATTCTATGCGAATTGCGGCTGTAACGTAAAAAGGGGGCGCTTTTCAGCCCTCCTGCGCGTGCTTTTTGAGCTGTTTTTCCAAAAGCTCGGCGCGCGTTTCGGCAAGAGAGCGCGCTTGCTCGAGAATTTCCATTTCACGCACGATCTCGTCGAGAAACGCATCGACCTCGGCGGGGTCGTAGCCTCGAAAAGCGCGGCTGAATTTTTTATGGATGATGTCTTTTCGCGTCATACAAACCTCTCTCAAACCCCTGAAAACGGAACGGCGCGCCAAAGCAGTGGCATTGGCGCGCGCATATGCTTTTTCGAAAACAAAGCCCTTGTTACAGGGATGCTTCCCCGTTGCCGATCACGTCGCAGTTGGCGGGAGCGACCACAAAAATGCCGCGCGACACCTTGTAGATGGTGCCGTTGAGCGCATAGATGGCACCTGCCATAAAATCGAGGATGCGCTGCGCGCAGTCGATTTCGAGTTCTTCCATATTGACGATGACGGGCTTGCGGCTCTTGAGGTTATCAATGATGTTTTGCGTATCCTCATAGCTGATGGGATGATACACGATCATCTTCATCTGCGCCTGCGAGGGAATGCTGATTACGTTTCCGTTTGTGGAAGCGCTCTTGCGCTTGCCGCGGTTGCCAATGTCAAGCACATTGTCGTCGCGGATCGTTTCTTCTTCGTATGCTTCTTCGGCATACAGCTCATCGTCCATCTCCGTTTCCTCGATGCCGATGAAGTCCATAAACTTTTTAACGAACCCTGCCATGATTATTCCTCCATTTGATTTTTATTTGGCGCTTGGAGAAATAAGAAACCCCCAAGGTAACGCGGCGCGGCGTATGTATATGTATGCCTTTGCCTCCGCCTCAAACCCGTGGGCCGAACAGCGCCGTTCCGATGCGCACCATTGTGGCCCCTTCTTTGATGGCGGACATGTAGTCTCCGCTCATGCCCATGGAAAGCTCGTCCATGAAAACATTGGGAAAGGCTTGTGCCCCAAGCCCTTGCGCAAGCTCCCGCATCCTTGAAAAATAGCGGCGCGCCTCCGCTTCCCCGCAGGGGGGCGGAACGCACATCAAACCTTTTACGCGGATGCCGGAAAGCTGAGAAACGGCTTGGAGAAAGGCTGGCAGGTCATCAGGCGCGATGCCGCCCTTTTGCGGTTCGCTGCCGATGTTGACTTCAATGAGCACATCCTGCACCGTATCCGGCAAAAAGCGGTTAAGCTCTTGCGCGAGCGACAGCCTGTCCAACGAGTGGATAAGTTTTACCTTGCCTTTAACATATTTTACCTTATTCGTTTGCAGTTGTCCAATAAAATGGATGCCGAAACCTGAATTTTTATAAAAATCGTATTTTCCAAGAAGCTCCTGCACGCGGTTTTCTCCCACTTCCCGTACGCCGCAGGGCTGAATTTGCGCGATGCGCGATGCATCAACATACTTTGTAACGGCGATCAGCTGTATATCTTCGGGCTTCCTGCCCGCTTCAAGTGCCGCGCGCGCGATGTTTTCGCGGATCGTTTCTATGTTTTGCGCGATTGTCAAGTTGCTTCCCTCCCATGTCAGGATATGCTTGTCAAAAAAGTACCTTACGCCACTTTTTTGACAGTCTGAAGCTGTGCTTACTTTACGGCTTTACGTACCTTTGCCCCGCGCCGAGCGTATCCGTAGCGTTTTTGGCGCGTACCACGGCACGGTCGCCGCTAAACGCCAAAACCTCCACCTCTACGCGCTGGGTGCCGTCCGCCATCACGATGGTAAGCCCAGGCACGCCGTTGTCTACACTGATTGCGTCAAGCGGCACGTCAAAGCCGGAGGCATCTTTCTGTATGGTTGCCTTGAGGCTTCTCGCGTTCAAGAGCGCGCCCATGTCCTGATGGAACTGCAAAAGGTTCACGACGCCGCTCTCATTGATGATGGGCGCAAGCGCCGTACCCGTGAAGGGGATGTTGAGGTAGCCGTCGAACACCACGGTATATTGCTCACCCTCCGTAACGCGGAAGGGCTTGCTCGCCGAGGTGACAAATGCGATGTACCAGTTTTCGCCGTTCGCCACGCGGTATAGAAGATTGCTCGTGGCGGCGCCCGTGCCGCCCGCAGCCCCTTTGATGACCGAGTTGACAAGGTCCGCGTTGACGACGGAGAGCTTATCGGCATTCAAAACCTGTTCGTAACCGTCAAAGTAAAAGCTCACCACGCCGTCGCGAACGGCAGTGACTTCGCTTTTCCATCCCGCGAGTTGGTCGGTAAGCTGCTGCTCGGCGGCATACAGTGAGCTGAGGGTTTCGGAAGGCTGCACATTGGTTTTTAAATAATCCGCGCGTTGCAAAAGAAGGCTTGAAAGCTCGCTTTGCAGCGTCAAAAGGTCGCCCGTGCCGCCCTGCATCACGAGCGCGGCAATCTGCGACTTTTTCTGGTCAATTTGCAGATTGAGATTTTCAAGACCCGGGTTGGCGATACCTGCGAGCAAGTTGAGCTGCTCGGCAAGTACATCCTTTTGCGCGCGCACCACGGACTGTGCCATTTCGTCGCTGTAACCCCATTTGTAAACCGTTGCCACGGGCGTACCGCTNNAACGGACGCTCCTTCGCTGATAAGATAGCTCACCCTGTCGTAACGGTCCACGGAAACACAGGTTTCGTCGCGGATGGCGGCTGTGCTCACGCTAAGCTCCATACGAAGACTGCTTTCTGCAAGCACCCCCTCCTTTTTGCCGCCGGAAAGCACAGCAATCAGCACCGCAATGCCAACAAGCAGCACGGCCACAAACACATAAAAGCGCGACTTTACCCGTTTTTTTTGCCTGGCGATACGAAAGTCCCTCCCTTTTTATGAAGCGTACGCGGTCATACCCCGCCCGCTTCATACCCCTTCTTGGAAGAAAGGCCGTTTTGCCTATTGAAATTCTCCTGATTTTTGGAGGAGTAAACCTCAAAAAGCTCGTCCGCCGTGAAACCGGCGCGCAAACACATGCTCACAAAGAAATGGAGTACGTCCACAAGTTCTTCCTTGACGGCGGCGGGGTCAATTTCCTTTTTGTTTTTCCACCACTTGAAATTGACTTCGTTGAGAAGCTCACTAAGCTCCGCGGTAATGGCCAGCACGTCCTTTTGCATCCACTCCTCAAAGCCAATGCCTTCAAGGCCCCTACGGCGGGTAATATCGTCGTCGAGCGCCTTTTGCATCTGGAAGATACGATCGAGCTTGTCCATAAATTTTACCACTCCATGATGCGTTTTTCTATATCCTTTTCCCTTTGGCTCATGCGCCCTACGAATGCGCCGCAAATGCGGTTTCTGTCGAATATGTAGGGAAGGATGGCCCGCACGTCGTCCATGCTGACGCGTTCGATGCGCTCCATGATCTCCTGCTCGGTGTGAATTTTGCCGTGGAGAAGCTCCGCCTTGCCGATGGCGTTGGAGCGTGCGGAGGTGCTTTCCTGCCCGAGCATGTAGCTGCCCTTGAGCTGCTCCTTGCTGCGTTTAAACTCCTCGGGCGTGATGCCATTTTTAAGAATTTCGTCAAGTTCCAAAAGCATGAGCTTTACAACTTCCTCTGCCTGCTTCTCGCCCGTGCCCGCATAAAGCGCAAAGTAGCCTGAATCCGTATATGCGGAGGGGTAAGAGTAGATGGAGTACGCAAGCCCGCGCTCCTCGCGGATGTTTTGGAAAAGCCGCGAGCTCATGCTGCCGCCGAGCGCGTTGTTGAGCACAAAAAGCGCGTACTGCCTGTCGTCGTCGATGGAATAGCCGGGGAACCCCAGGCAGATGTGCACCTGCTCCACGTCCTTTTGAAATGCCTTAAACGCGCGTTTTTTCGTGATCTCGCACATAGGAACCGCTTTTTGAAACGGTGCCGCATCGCCCCCGAAATTCGCACGGACTGTGTCGAGCAGCTTTTCGCGCGAAAAGTTGCCCGCACAGGAAACAACGATGTTATCGGGCAGATAATGCCTGTCCATATAATCGCGAATTTTTTCGCGCGTGAAGGAACGCACGCTTTCCTCGGTGCCCAAAATGGGCTTTGCGTAAGGCGTATTCCCGTGAATGATGGAAGAAAGCGCTTCGTGTACCAAGTCCTCCGGTGTATCCTCCACCATAAGGATTTCCTCACAAACAACGCCCTTTTCCTTTTCGATGTCGGCGGGCTCGAATTTGGAGTTGCGCAAAAGGTCACTCAAAACGTCCGCGGCAATTTCCATATGCTCGTCGAGCACCTTCGCGTAAAGGCAGGTACATTCCTTGGCGGTAAAGGCGTTGAGCGTGCCGCCTATGCCGTCCATCTCCGCGGCAATCTGCGAAGCGGTGCGCTTTGTGGTACCCTTAAACAGCATGTGTTCGATAAAATGGGAAATTCCCGCTTCATTTTCCCCCTCATAGGAGGAACCCGCACCGATCCATACGCCCATGGAAACGGAGCGGAAGGAGGGCATTTGCTCCGCGATGATTTTGACGCCGTTTTCCAGCCGTTCACGATATACCATTGGTGTTCCTTACAATACGTCCGCCGTGGCGGTAAGCCGTATCCCTTTCTCCTGATATGCCTGTATGAGTCCACCGAGTGCCTGCGCGGCCGCGGCGGTAGGCTGCATCAACATTATGCTTCCTTCTATGGGGTTTTGTAATGCACGCGAGAGGATATCCTCAGCGCTACCCCGTGCGCACAAAAGATCAACCGTGCAAAGAACATGCGTAAGTCCAAGTGTTTGCGCCGCACCCGAGGATACCGCAAGGTTGCGGTCGCCCGAATAGTAAAGGCTTACCGTTGCCCCGCAAACCGACTCGATGACCTCCAGCGATTTTCGCACATCCTCCGTGACCCACGACAGCCGCCCGTCGTGCTGCACATCGTAGCCCATGGTGG
>DLFZ01000155.1 GCA_002482435.1 Christensenella sp. UBA7707 | reverse complement strand
AGCTTGCTGCCATCCTTGCAGAAATGCAAAGCGCGCAGGCGAGCGCGGAGCGCGTCATCACCCTCATCGACACGCCTTGTGAAATCACGGATACCGACGAGGTCGTGGAAAAGTACGGTGACAGCTTCCATCCCAAACGCGAAAACTGGGAGGAGATCAAGGGCCAGATCGAGTTTGAGCATGTTTCGTTTTCCTATAAAGATGGGGAAAGCGTGCTCGACGATTTCAGCCTCAAGGTGCGCGCCGGGGAAACCATCGCCCTCGTGGGCGAAACCGGCTCCGGCAAAAGCACCATCATCAACCTTGTATGCCGCTTCTACGAGCCCACGCAAGGCCGCATTTTGGTGGACGGGCGCGACTATAAGGAGCGCAGCCAGCTGTGGCTTCAGGATAAGCTTGGGTACGTTCTTCAGACGCCGCATCTTTTCTCCGGCACCATCCGTGAAAACATCTGCTACAGCAGGAAGGACGCGACGGATGAGCAGGTGCGTGCAGCTGCGCGCATGGTGAGCGCGGAGGAATTCATTCTCCGCTTGGAAAAGGGTTACGATACCGAGGTCGGCGAGGGCGGCGCACGCCTTTCGACGGGTGAAAAGCAGCTCATCTCGTTTGCTCGCGTAATCCTTGCGGATCCGAAGATCTTCGTGCTCGACGAGGCCACAAGCTCCATCGACACGGAAACCGAGCAGCTTATCCAAAACGCCATTACGCGGGTGCTTAAAGACCGCACCAGCTTCATCGTGGCGCACAGGCTTTCTACCATCCGCAATGCCGACCGCATTCTTGTGATTAAAAACGGCAAAATCGCGGAAATGGGCAGCCATCGCCAGCTCATCAAGCAAAAGGGGCACTACTACGACCTGTATACCACGCAGTTCAAGGAAGAAGCCTCGGACGAAATCTTGAGATAACAAGCAACAAAGAAACCGCGAACGGGATTTCCGTTCGCGGTCTTTGTTTAACTGCCTTATTGCTTCGGGCTGAGGTTCCACGCCGTGCCGTCACGGCTGTCGGTGAGCGTTACACCTAAGGATATAAGTTCGTCGCGGATGATATCTGCGCGGTTGAAATCCCTCGCCGCACGTGCTGCGTTGCGCTCGGCTATTTTTGCTTCTACAAGGCGGGAAAACGCCTCGTCAGGCGAGGAAATGTCTTTGCCCGTTTCTGTGAGGCCGAGCGAAAGCACCTGGTCAAATTGACGCACAAGTGCGCGCTTGGTCATACCGCTTAAGTCGCTTTTCAAAACATCGTACACGACAGAAAGCGCTTTTGCTGTGTTGAGGTCATTGCATAGCGCGGTGGAAAAATCTTGAAGATAGGGTGCGGCAATCGCTTCGTCAAAAACACCCTCGTCCGGAAGGTCGGATACGCGCTTCATAAGTTTTTCGTATGCTGATTTTGCGTTCTCAAGCGCCTCGAAGCTGAACTCCAGCGGCTTGCGGTAATGGGATTGCAGGCAGAAATAGCGGTAGGCAAGCGGGGAATACCCCTTTTCTTCAAGCAGGGAAAGTGTAAGAAAATCGCCTTTTGACTTGCTCATTTTGCCATCTTTTTGTGTGAGGTGGTGGACGTGGAACCAATGCGTGCACCACACATGGCCAAGTGCCGCCTCGCTCTGGGCGATTTCGTTGGTGTGGTGCGGAAAGATGTTGTCGATGCCCCCGCAGTGCAAGTCAAGGTGCCCGCCGAGGTGCTTCATGGAAATGGCCGAGCATTCGATGTGCCAGCCCGGATAGCCAATCCCCCACGGGCTTTCCCAGCGTAGCTCTTGTTCGCCGAACTTTGACTTGGTGAACCAGAGCACAAAATCGGTCTTGAAGCGCTTGTTTGCGTCTTCTTCCACATCGTCGCGTACAGCGGAAAACAGCTCCACGCTTTTGTGACGGGTAAGCACATGGTAATGCGCAAGTTTCGATGTGTCGAAATACACATTGCCGCCTGCCTCGTAGGCAAAGCCGCGTTCAAACAAAGTTTTGATAAGCTCGATGTATTCCACGATGCAGTCGGTTGCTTTTTCCACAACATCCGGATACTTGATGTTGAGCTTTTCGCAGTCTGCAAAAAATGCGTTTCTATAAAATTCGGCAATTTCATGAACGGTTTTGTGCTCGCGTCGTGCTCCCTCCAGCATTTTGTCCTCACCGGTATCCGCATCGCTTGCAAGGTGACCTACGTCGGTGATGTTCATAACGCGCGTTACCTCGTACCCTGCGTAGCGCAATGCCTTTACGAGCACATCTTCCATGATGTAGGTGCGAAGGTTGCCAATGTGCGCAAAGTGGTATACCGTAGGCCCGCAGGTGTACATGCGGATTTTGCCCGGTTCGTAGGAGGCAAGAGGCTCCACTTTTTTGGAAAGCGTATTGTAAAAAGAAAAGTCCTTCATAAATTCTTACTCCCTTAAAAAATAAAAGCCGCTTCCGGCAAGCTGCCGGAGATGCGGCGAAAATACTGTGGCTTATTTCTCGCGCCGCACGGAAACAGGTGCTGTCAACCTGCGTCCGTGAAACGGCAAGGTCAACGCACGTTCAAGCTTCCCGTGCAACAACAGAACAATACGAACATAAGCGCTCCTTTGTACAGGCATGTTACCATGACGTGCGCAAAAGGTCAACCGCCAATGCCATTGCCGCGCATTTCTCATATTTCATGATATAATACGTTTGATTACGGCCTTTGTGTTTGTGGAGGGGAAGATGGCGCAACTCCCGCAGGAATTTTTACAGCGTATGCACGTGCAGCTCGGCGGCGAATACGAAGCGTTTGTTCAAAGCTACGAAAAGCAGCCTGTGCGCGGCCTTCGTGTGAACACGCTCAAAACCTCCGTAGAGGCATTTTTAAAAGCATGTCCCTTTTCGCTTTCGCCTACGGGCATTCTTGAGGAGGGCTTTGTGCTTGAGGGTGAGGCACAGGGCATTGGTGCGCACCCGTACCATACAGCGGGGCTTTTTTACATGCAGGAGCCTTCCGCCATGGGCGCCGTTGAAGCGCTTGCTATAAAGCCCGGCATGAAGGTTTTAGACCTTTGCGCCGCCCCCGGTGGAAAATCGACCGGCATCGCTGCGCGACTTAACGGAAAAGGCCTGCTTGTAGCAAACGAAATTGAGGTACAGCGTGCAAAAACGCTGCAATTTAACTTGGAACGCATGGGTGCCGTAAACACGGTGGTTACCTGTGCGCACCCCGAGGTGCTTTGCGGTGCGCTCAGAGGCATGTTTGACGCTGTGCTTGTGGATGCGCCATGTTCGGGCGAAGGGATGTTCCGCAAGGATCAGGCCGCGGTATTGGAATGGTCTCCCGCCCATGTAAAGACATGCGCCGCACGGCAAACGGCAATTTTAGAAAGCGCCGCACAGTCGGTAAAGCAAGGCGGGGTGCTTGTTTATTCCACTTGCACGTTTTCCGAGGAGGAAAACGAACGGGTGATTGGGGCATTTCTTGAGGCACATGCGGAATTCGAGCCGGCTTTCTTGAAACGCTGTTATCCTCATAAAATAAGAGGGGAAGGGCATTTCGTCGCACGGCTTATCAAAACGGGCGGTGGGTATGAGGCGGCGGCCGATAAGCCGCTTGCGCTCAACCCCTGCGCCGGTGCAGCGTATGAACGCTTTTTGGAGGAAACATTTTGCGTGCCGCCTGCGCTGAAGGCGTATCAGCTTGCGGACGGCAGGGTGGTTCTTCTTGACGGGGCGCTGCCACTAGGGCTAAAGGATGTTCGCATGCTCAACGCAGGCGTTTTTGCGGGCGAATTAACAAAAGGAAGATTTGAACCTTCGCACGCGCTTTTCTTAGCCTGCCATGGGGGAAGATATGCGCGTACGCTCGACTTTCCGCCTTGCGACGAAAGGCTTAAGCGCTTTTTGCGCGGGGATATGATCGAAGCGGAAGGTCTACGCGGTTTCTGCGCGGTAACGGTAGACGCACACCCAATCGGTTTTGGCAAGGCATCGGAGGGCGTGTTGAAGAACCGCTTCCCCAAAGCTTTGCGGAATATTTTCGATTCCTCCGCAATACATGGGTAGCATTTGGCGGAAAAAGGCGATATAATAAAAAAGTATTTATGCAATTCATTTTGACGGAGGGAAGTATCATGGCAGAAAAGATCGTATTTGATGCGGAAGACATCCAAAAGAACAAGGGTATCGCCGCCGTGGCGAACATTCCCATTCTGTTTTGGCTGCCGCTGGTTGCCGCGCAGGATTCGCCCTTTGCCAAGTTCTATGCAAACCAAGGGCTTTTGTTCCTGTTGGCGGGCATCGCGGTTTCCATCATCAATGTGATACCGCTGCTCGGACAGATTGTCTACATCATTGCAAGCATTGCGCTTTTTGTATTCGTCATCATGGGCATCGTTGCCGCTGCAAACGGCGAGGCGAAGGAAGCACCCATTTTCGGCTCCATTAAGATCCTCAACTAAAAGTTTGCGGTGCTTGACAATTCCTTTTTGGTTTTGTAAACTGGAGCAAACAATTTCATATGGCGTTGAAAAAGAGGAGTATGCGCAATACCCGGCACCAGAGAGGCGGCTTCACCGGCTGAAAGGGCCGCTGGCGGGAAACGCAGAAGGTCGCTTTGAAGCTTTTGGGCTGAAAGGAAAGTAAGCCTCAACGTGTGCGCCGCGTTAAGGCGTTTGAGTGAAGCGGGTACGCCCGCTTAACAAAGGTGGTACCGCGAGCATGCCTTCTCGTCCTTTGAGGACGGGGAGGCATTTTTTATTCAAAAAAGTGCCGATGTCACTTTTTTGAGTTTTACAGAGAGTACCTGCTCATGTTTCGCGGTCGGTACTTTCTGCAAGGAAAGAAATTCTTGCGAATTTCGTTCCGTTTTGACGCACATGTCGTCAAAACGGAACAAAGCCTCAAAGACCGTGCGACAAAGCGAAATTTGTATGCGGTGCTGCCGAAATTAAAAAGCTATGTATTGTTGCGCATTTGCGCATGAAGGAGGACCATATGGCAAAGGAAATGCCGAAAACCTACGACCATACCGATGTGGAGCCGAGGCTATACGAAAAGTGGGAAAAGGCAGGCTACTTCCACGCGAAGCCCAACCCAAGCAAAAAGCCTTACTGCATCGTAATTCCGCCGCCCAACATCACGGGCAGGCTTCACATGGGGCACGCGGTGGATCAAACCTTACAGGATGCACTCATCCGTTACAAACGCATGAGCGGCTTTGAAGCGCTCTGGCTTCCGGGTACCGACCACGCCTCCATTGCCACGGAGGTAAAAATTGTGGAGCAAATGGCCAAGGAGGGCATCGACAAGCGCTCCATCGGGCGCGAAAAGTTCCTGGAGCGTGCGTGGGCATGGAAGCGTGAGTACGGCGGAACCATCGTACAGCAGCTTAAAAAGCTGGGTTCTTCCTGCGACTGGGAGCGCGAGCGCTTTACCATGGATGAGGGCTGCAACCGCGCGGTCACGAAAATATTCGTGCAGCTTTATAACAAGGGGCTTATTTACCGTGGCGACCGCATCATAAACTGGTGCCCTGAGTGCAAAACCGCTCTTTCCGACGCAGAGGTGGAATATGAGGAGCAGCACAGCCATTTGTGGCATGTTCGCTACGATGCGCCGGATAAAAGCTATTCCATCACCTGCGCGACCACGCGCCCCGAAACCATTTTGGGCGATACGGGCATTGCCGTAAACCCAAACGACGAGCGCTACAAGGACATCGTCGGCAAAACCGTGATCGTACCGGTCGTTGGGCGCGAGATCCGCATCGTGGCGGACGAATACGTGGAAATGGACTTTGGAACGGGTGCTGTAAAAATTACCCCCGCGCACGATCCCAACGACTTTGAGGTGGGCGAACGCCATCATCTCGAAAGTCCGTCGTGCATAAACCCCGACGCCACCATGAACAAGCTGGCAGGGAAATACGAGGGTATGGACCGCTTCGAGTGCAGAAAGGCCTGGGTCAGGGATCTGGAAGAAGCGGGTTATCTGGTCAAAATAGAGGATAAAGTGATCCCCATCGGAGGCTGTTACCGCTGCGATACGGTTATCGAGCCGATGCTCTCGGATCAGTGGTTTGTTAAAATGGACGAGCTGGCGCAGCCTGCCATCGAGGCGGCAAAGAAAAAGGACCTGATCCACGTTCCCGAGCGCTTTGAGAAGATCTATCTCCATTGGCTTGAAAATATCAGGGATTGGTGCATTTCTAGGCAGCTCTGGTGGGGGCACCGGAT
>DLFZ01000031.1:694-11813 GCA_002482435.1 Christensenella sp. UBA7707 | reverse complement strand
TGAAGTGACCCCAAAAAGTTAGACAACAAAATTATGCCGTTTGAAGGGTATGGATTCTGAAATGGACAGGAGACATACCCTTTAATTTTTGTTTTATCCGGCGATGATTGTAATAGTCGAGATATTCGACCAGTTCTTTCGCAAAATGCTTCATCGATTCAAATTCCTGCAGATATAGCAATTCTGTTTTTAGGATACCGAAAAAGTTTTCCATTACGGCATTGTCTAGACAATTCCCTTTGCGGGACATACTTTGGCGCACCCCCTTAGCTTTTAACATCTTTTGATATTGCCGCATTTGGTATTGCCATCCTTGATCAGAGTGCAGGATGAGGTTTGTGCCCTCTGGTATCTTTTGAAAAGCCTTCTCCAGCATGTCTATTGTTTGTGCGAAGCGGGGATGATAGCTCAGGCTGTAGCTGACGATCTCGCCATTAAATAAATCCAGAACAGGCGACAGATATAGCTTTTGTCCAAACAGTGCAAACTCGGTTACATCAGTCACCCACTTCTCATTAGGTTGGGTTGCCTTGAAATTACGCTGGAGCAAGTCGGGAGCCGTTTCGCCTAATTCACCGCGATATGAGTTATATCGTTTAATGCGAACGCGGCAAAACAAGCCAAGCTCCCGTGTTAAATGCTGCACTGTTTTATGATTAATGTTGTGTCCTCTGTTTTTCAGCTCCAACGTGATTCTACGGTAACCTACGCGTTTTTGATTTTCTTCATAAATCCTAAATATTTCTTTCTTAACAAAAGCATACTTATCCGGCTTTCCAAGCTGTTTTACATGATAGTAGTAGCTGCTGCGTGCCATTCCTGCAATGCCAAGAAGAACAGCGATTTTATGTATATGCCTTAGCTCGTGGATTACTTTTGCTTTATCCCTCGCTGTTCCTTTTTTTGAACTAAGGCATTCAATTTTTTTAAGTAATCTACCTCAGCACGCAGCCGCTGATTTTCCGAAATGAGGTCGTCTTCTAACTGCTTCGCAAGCTTGGGTTGGCCCACAGCAAGAGTATTACGGCGTCCCCGACGCTCTACATATAAGCCTTCCGGTCCTTTTTCCAGATAAACGCGTTCCCATTTCATTATAACCTTATGGTCTGATACATTATGTTTTGCTGCTGTTTCCCGATATGACATGCCGCACACTCGCATATCTTCGATGACCAGCTGCTTAAATTCTCCGGGATAGCCAATATGCTCTTTACTAAGTCCCGCTACGCCGTGATATCGGTACGCTGCAAGCCACTTCTGTATCTCTCCTCGTGACAGGGAAAACCTTGCCGCGCCTTCCGTTAAACTGTGCTGTCCGTCCTTCATGTATGTTACGACTTCCAGCTTTTGTTCCAAGCTAAATCTTGACATGAAAACTGCACCCCTTTGCTTAACATGCTTATTCTATCACATGTCCAACTTTCGGGGTGCAGTTCATACGGACGCGGGTGTGTTTTCAGCATTCACAGTTTTACCTCTGCGCGTTCACATTTTGAAGCATACCGCCAACGATGCCACATTAAGAACAACCGTCACCACCAACAGTACCGTTGTGGTAAGGGATACAGCGCCGGAAGTATCCATAAGCGCAGCCCAATCCTGAAGCGTTACCAAATGGTTCGCGTAATATATTTGGAAGCACAAAGCCCCCGCGCACGTAGCAACGCTTACAAACAAAAGAACCGCAAAGCTCTTTTCGGTTCCTTTCCCGCGCCGTACAAGGTTTGCAACCGCAAGCACCCAAGCAACCAGGCCTAGGTTAACGCTAGTTTGGTTCATCCAACCCGCTCCCAACAAAGAAAGCCGCCCGTTGCAAATTCTGTTCCACCACCCTACCGTATAGAAGCGTGTCACAATACCGTCCTTCTATCAGGCAGTTTTCTTTTTGGCAGCCCTCGAGCAAAAACCCGTTTTTCTCAAGCACCCGCGCGGAAGGGACGTTTTCTCGTATGACCCGCGCACTCAGCCTGTGAAGCCTTAAGGTTTCAAACGCAAAGCCGCATATAAGCGCGACCGCTTCCGTTCCGATGCCCCTCCCCCAATGCGCGCGGTTCAAAACATACCCGAGCTCCGCGTTTTTTGAGGCATGATCGAAGCTGAAAAGCATTGCTGTGCCAACATGCTCTCCAGTTTTTTTCCATACAATGGAGGCGTATAGGTGCGTGCCCGCCGCCTCGCGCCTGAGAAGCTCCGCGACGTGGGCTTGCGTTTGCTCCAAAATTTCCATCAGCGACCAACCGATGAAGCGCTTTGCTACCGGGTCGGAGGTATAGCAGTGCATCGCCTCGGCATCGGCGGCAGTGAGTGTGGAAAAAGCGATATTTTCGCCTGAAAGCGCGTGAAAAAGGTCTGCGTCCATAAATTCTCCTTCTAAATCCTGCGTTTTTCTGTACACGACCGATCAGGCGTTTTCTTCCTCGCGCCTTATTGAAAACAAAATGTGCGGCATATCGACGCCATAATAATGCTTTACAAAACGGTCGCGCTCCTTCATGCCGTTGCGCTTCGCCACGTTTTGCGAGGCAATGTTGCTGTCGCGGATGATGGAAAACACCTCGTCTGCCCGGAGTACGTCGAAGGCATAGCGCTTGCAGCCGACCGCCGCTTCCGCGGCGTAGCCACGGTGCCAGTACGCCTTTTGAAAAAGATAGCCGATCTCGAGCACTTCCCCCTGAGGTACATTCTGTATGGTAAGGCCGCATTGACCGATCACTTCGCCGTTCTCCTTCAAAACCACCGCCCACAGGCCAAAGCCGTGCTGTTGGTAGCGCTCCAGCTGGCGGTTGAGCCACGAAACGGTTTCTTCCTCGCTGAAGGCGTGTTCGTAGGCGTACATTACATCCGCATCCTGCAAAATTTTGCGCAACGCGGGGAGATCGGTTTCCTCCATGCGCCTTAAAACAAGGCGCTGCGTTTCAAGAACCATACCTTATCCTCCCATAAAAACAGGTTCGGCGCGGGAAGTAAGCTGCCCGCGCCGTTTTCCGTAAGAATCGTTTAAAGCGCGGCAAACCGCTTTGCACCGTCTTTTTCAAGCAAAGCACCCGCAGCAACCGTAAGCGCCGCAACAACCGCAAGAAGAAGCACTCCGTAAAGCCCCGCCTGCCCCGCTCCCCCGCCCGTAAGCCATACGATAGGAAGGATGGAGGCCGCCATGCCGATGAGTATCGTAACGAGCACCGGAGCGCCTTGTTTGATGACCTCCGCCTCATTCTGCCAGTCGAGCTTGGGAAAGCAGAGGTTTACATAAAGCCCCACGCGGGCGATGAACACCGTATAAACAAGCGGCACCGCGTACATAAGAACCACCGTAAGCGCATCCGCCTTGAGCACAACGTTCAAAACCGTGGCCGAAACCACAATCGCAGGCGCCATGACGGTGAAGCTCACAAGGCATTTTGCTTGGAACAGATCGCGCATCCTCAAGGGGAGCACCTTCATTTGCCAGAGCTTGTTTCCCTCAATGGAAACGCTCGCGGGCGTGGTGGCACTCATGCAGGCAAAAAGCGCAAGCGCAAAGGGCGCGGCGGACTTCATAATATCCGGAAGACCCGGCATTTCAAGCACCGTGCCAAGCTTTTCTTCGCCCATAAAGGCGAGGGCCACAGTTCCAATCACCACGAGCACCGCGCCAAACGCGGTGTTGAACACGTAGAGCGTGGAGGCAAAATAACGCTTGATTTCCTTTTGATAAAGCGCTCGAACCGGCGAAAGAGCAAGCTGGTGCGCGTTCCCTTGCTTGCGAACGGCGGTTTTGGAGCGAAGGCTCGTGTTGAGCCGCTTGAAGTTTTTGGCAACCACCGCCACAAAAGCCGCAAACACCACTGCACTGACGCCCGCAAAAAGCAGGAAATCAAGTGTGCTTGCACTGGCAACTGCGGATGCGTACCATGTGGCGACAGGGTACAAGCGCGAAACGCTTGCGGTGAGCTGTGCGCTGATGCTTTGAATTTGCTCAACGACCTGCGGCGCCATGAACGAGAGCGCCATAATACCGATGAACACCGCAAACAGCAGCACGAGCGTAATCAGGTTGCTGCGGCGGAAGCGTGCGCCAAACGACGCCACGAGCGTGCCGATGACCGCCGCGATGGAAAGCGGCAGAAGCGGCACGAAGAACAGCAGTACAAAAAAGCGCGCATAGAAGCCAAAACCCTGCGGCGAAAACGCCACGTACGCGGCGCCCGCAGGCAGCAGCAAAAACGACATGAAAAACAGGTTCGCGCCGTAAAGCCTTAGGATGCGGCTCAAAACAAGCGTTCTTTCCGGTACGGGCAGGCTCATCAAAAGCTCGTAGTCGCGAAAGGTAAACAGCGTTGGCGCAACCTTGGCGACGGTAGTGATGAGCACCGTGATAGATGCGCCCGCGCAGGCAAGCGCGAGCAGAGCGTCAAGCGCGTCGAGCTGGTTGAGCACATAACCCATGCCGTAAAACGACGAAAACGCCATGCCGAGCATCATCACCGCCACAAAAAGAAACAGCACAAACATGCCCACTTTGCGGCTTTTCTGTTTTTTGTCCTTGCCGTGCACCATCTCGTTAAAGCCGGCAAAGCCCAAAAAGGATACCTTTAAAAGCGATAGAAGCTTCTTCACTTTTCAATCAACTCCAAAAACACGTCCTCAAGTGACGCGTTGCCCTTGACTGCGTCGGTTTCCCCGTCCGCAATGAGCGTGCCGTTTTTGATGATGGCGATGCGGTTGCAAAGCTTTTCTGCCACGTCGAGCACATGCGTGGAAAAGAAAATCGCGCCGCCGCTTTGTGTAAGCTCCCGCATGATGGTTTTAAGCGTGTGCGCCGCAACGGGATCAAGCCCTACAAACGGTTCGTCAAGCACCAAAAGCGTAGGCGCGTGCACGAGTGCGGCGATGATCGAGGTTTTCTGCTTCATGCCGTGCGAATAACCGGCGATCAGGCCGTAAAGGTCGTTTTCCATTTCAAACGCCTTTGCGTAGCGCGACAGGCGCTCTTGGCGCTCCTGTTGCGGTACGCCGAAAACGTCGGCAATAAAGTTAACGTACTGATACCCCGTGAGATGATCGTAAATATCCGGGTTGTCGGGAATAAAAGCGATCATTCGTTTGCAGGCGACAGGATCTTCCTTAACGGAAACGCCGTTTACGAAAATGTCGCCCGCTTCAAAGCCCAACACGCCCACCGCGCAGCGGATGGCTGTGGTTTTTCCCGCGCCGTTGTGGCCGATAAAGCCGTAAATATCGCCCGCGTTCACCTTGAGATTTAGGTTGTTGACCGCGAGCTTTTTGCCCGGATACGATTTGGAAACCCCTTTGAATTCCAACATGCCCAAACACCTTCTTTCAAGCTCATTCCGCCATAGGAGCGGAGCGAATTTCGCAAGCTCCACATATGCGCGTTTTCCCCAAAAGCAAATTATGGCACGCACACAAAAACCGATGCAGAACGACCGTTTACGGACACTATACCCCTAGGCACTACGCGCGTCAAACAGAGCGTGGCCACGCTTAGCTCCAAAAGAGCCGCGTTTTTGCACGACGCGCATTGCTAAACCAAATGTTTACCGTTACCTAACAAAAACACATTGACATTTGGTGAAAACAGTGTTTTAATAATCTCGTTTGTTTAGGCGTTGTAAACAGGAAGTTTATTTTCCCATGTACGCGGAAAGGAGGCCCAAACGGTGGAAATCGGCAGCAAGATCAAGCGGTACCGCATCAAGCTCAACCTTACACAGGAGGAGCTCGCAGCGCGCACAGAGCTTTCAAAAGGCTTTATTTCGCAGCTCGAACGCGATTTGACCTCCCCCTCCATCGCCACGCTGATGGACATTCTTGAGGCGCTCGGCACAGATCTTGCGGAGTTTTTCTCGGAAAGAGCAGAGGAAAAAGTCGTTTTCTGCGCGGAGGATGTTTTCGTAAAAGAGGATGCGGAAACCGGTCATTCCATCCGTTGGCTCATCCCAAACGCGCAAAAAAATGCGCTTGAACCCATTCTCGTTACGCTTGAAAACGGCGGCCGCACGCCGGAAGACGATCCGCACGAGGGCGAGGAATTCGGCTATGTGCTTTCGGGCGGGATCACACTCGTGGTGGGCGAAAGGAAATTCCGCGTAAAAAAGGGTGAAAGCTTTTGCTTTAAACCCTTGAGCGTACACTATGTGAAAAACACCGGCAAAACGGAAGCGAAGCTTCTTTGGGTATCCACCCCGCCGAGCTTTTAATACTCGCTCGTCTTGAGCGCTTCGGAGGCCAACCGTGAGCAAGCACTTGATTGAACTTGTGAACATCCGTAAATCCTATGATGGTGAGGATGCCTTAAGAAACATCAACCTCTACATCCGCGACGGCGAATTTCTGACGCTTCTGGGCCCTTCGGGCTGCGGAAAAACGACGATGCTTCGCATCATCGCGGGGTTTGTAATGCCCACTGAGGGACAGGTATATATGGAGGAGAAGGACCTTGTGTCCATTCCCCCCTATAAGCGCCGTGTAAACACGGTGTTCCAAAAGTACGCGCTGTTTCCGCACCTCAACGTGTTTGACAACATCGCGTTCGGCCTCAAAATTCAAAAGCTACCCAAGACGGAAATTGAAACGCGCGTCAATGAAATGCTCGAGCTTGTAAACCTTAAGGGTTACGGCAAGCGCTGGATCGAGCAGCTATCGGGCGGTCAGCAGCAGCGCGTCGCCATCGCCAGGGCGCTTGTGAACCGCCCCCAAGTATTGCTTCTTGACGAGCCTTTGGGCGCGCTTGATTTAAAGCTTCGCAAAGGCATGCAACTTGAATTGAAGCGCATGCAGCAGCGCCTGGGTATTACCTTTATTTATGTAACGCACGATCAGGAAGAGGCGCTCACGATGAGCGATACCATCGTTGTAATGAACGAGGGCGTTATTCAGCAGATCGGCACGCCGACAGACATTTACAACGAGCCCAAAAACATATTTGTGGCGAAATTCATCGGCGAGAGCAACATCGTGCCGGGCGAAATGCTGGAAGACTATAAGGTGCGCTTCTACGGCAACGTGTACGAGTGCGTGGACAAGGGATTCCCCAAAAACCAGCCGGTGGACGTTGTTGTGCGCCCCGAGGACATCGACATCGTTGCACCTGAGGCAGCGAAGCTAACGGGTGTGGTGCGAAGTGTCCTTTTCATGGGCGTTCACTATGAATTCCGCGTGGAGTGCGCCGATTTTACATGGACCGTCCATTCCACAGACTATGTGCCGGTGGGGCAAAACGTTGGGCTCATCATTCTGCCCGACGCCATCCACATCATGAACAAGTCCGTCACACCCGACGCAATGGAGCTTAGTGTGGAGGATGAGGACATCGACCCCGAAGAGGAAACGGAGCCCGAAGAAGAAATCTGAGCAGGGAGGCGCAGGAAATGAAGCGCAGCGTATTTTCCTATCCGTACATCGTATGGATGGTCATTTTCATCCTTTCGCCGATGCTGCTCATCGTGTACTACGCGTTTTCCTCAGGCGGCGCGCTTACCTTTGCAAACATACGCGACGCGCTTTCGAGCGAAACCTACATGCCGGTTCTTTTGCGTTCGGTGATTGTGGCGCTTGAAGCGACTGCGATTTGCATCGCGCTCGGGTACCCCATCGCGTACCTTCTTTCCAAAATGAAAAAGAGTACGGCATCGCTTGTATCGGTGCTTTTTATCGTGCCGATGTGGATGAACTTTTTGCTTCGCACGTATGCTTGGCAGGTAATCCTTGATTCGAGCGGCATCCTCAACAGCTGGCTGAAGGCCTTCGGACTTGAACCGCTTCATCTTCTTTATACAGAAGGTGCTGTCATGCTCGGCACGGTTTATAACTTTTTGCCGTTTATGATTTTGCCGATCTATACAGTGCTCATCAAGCTCGACAAGTCGCACATTGAAGCCGCGCAGGATCTGGGCGCAAACGGCGCAACCACGTTTTTCAAGGTGGTACTGCCGCTTTCCATGCCGGGCGTGATCTCGGGCATCACAATGGTATTCATCCCCGCCATCACCACGTTTGCCATCTCAAGGCTTCTTGGCGGCGGCAAGTACATGCTTTACGGCGATTTGATAGAGAACCAGTTCATCACGCTCGGCGTGAACGGCTGGAACGCGGGCAGTGCGCTCTCGTTCATCCTTTTGGTGCTGGTCGTTATTTCCATGGTCATTATGCGCCGTGCCGAACGAGAGGCAGGCGAGGAAGGGAGCAAGCTCTGGTGAAAAAACTCAAGTCGTTTTTTAAAGGCACCTATCTTGCCTTGATGCTCCTTTTCCTTTACGCCCCCATTGCGGTGCTGATGGTGTTTTCCTTCAACGATTCCAAAACCATGGGCAATTGGAAGGGCTTTTCGCTGCGCTGGTACGAGGCGCTTCTCTCCGACGCAACGCTCATGAACGCGCTTTGGGTAACGCTCTCGGTCGCAATCATTTCGGCCACCGTAGCGACGGTGATCGGCACCTTCGCGGCCATCGGCCTTCATTCCATGAAAAAAGCACCCCGCGCTGTGGTGGAGAACATTTCGCAGGTCCCCGTTGTGAACCCCGACCTTGTAACGGGCATCAGCTTTATGATGCTGTTCGCGTTCATCGGGCTTACGGGTGGATACACGCGCATGCTCATAGCGCACATCACCTTCAACATCCCGTACGTGATCTTTTCGGTGCTGCCAAAGCTCAGGCAAAGCTCCAACTCGCTTTATGAGGCGGCTATGGACCTTGGCTGCACGCCGTGGATGGCGCTTCGCAAGGTCGTGATCCCCGACATCATGCCGGGCATCGTTTCGGGCTTCATCCTCGCGTTTACGATGAGCCTCGACGATTTCGTGGTGAGCTGGTTCGCCACCGACGGCATTCAGAACCTTTCCATTTACATTTACTCCATCGCACGGCGCGGCATCAGCCCCAAGATCAATGCCTTGAGCACGCTGATGTTCGTAGCGGTGGTAACGCTTCTGCTGATCGTCAACCTCAAGTCCATTCGCGAGGAACGCGCAGCATCCATACAGAACAAAAAACTTACCGCACGGTAAAAAGAAGGAGGAACCTGCCCATGAAAAAACTCGCATTCCTTGTTGCCCTCGTCCTCGCCATCGCTCCCCTCGCGGGTTGCGGCGCGGCGCAGGAAGGCACCGTTACCATCAATGTGCTCAACTGGGGCGATTACATCGACGAAAGCCTTCTCGAACAGTTCACCGAGGAAACCGGCATTAAGGTGAATTATACGCCCATGGCAAACAATGAAGAAATGCTCGTAAAGCTCACCGCGACCGACAGCATTTATGATGTATGCTTCCCGTCGGACTATATCATCGAAAAGCTGATTGCCGATGATATGCTGCACGAGTTAAACAAAGAAAACATCCCCAACATCGCAAACATCGACGAGAGGTTTTTGAACCTCGCCTTCGATCCCGGCAACAAATACTCCGTACCCTATATGTGGGGCACGGTGGGCATTCTCTATAACACCACCATGGTTACCGAACCCGTCAAAAGCTGGGACATTCTTTGGGACGCGAAGTATAGCGGGCAAATTCTCATGTACGACAGCATCCGCGACACCATCGGTGTAGCGCTGATGAAGCTTGGGTACTCCATCAACACCCGCGACGAACAGCAGATTCTCGACGCGGAAGCCGCCCTCATTGAGCAGAAGCCCTTGGTGCTCGCCTATCTTGGCGACTCCATCAAGGACACCATGATCAACGGCGGCGGAGCTTTGGCGGTCGTTTATTCGGGCGACGCCATGTGGTGCTCCGACCCCGTTGAGGGCAACGGCGACCTCGCCTATGCCGTACCGGAAACGGGCAGCAACCTTTGGTTTGACAACATCGTCATTCCCAAAACCTCCAAGCATACCGCGGAAGCCGAGGCATTCATCAACTTCCTGTGCGACGCGGAGGTGGCGAAGGCCAACACCGAGTACATCGGCTACTCCACGCCAAATGCTGCCGCGTTTGAGATGCTCGACGACAGCTACAAAAATAACCCCACGTACAATCCTCCGCAGGAAATTCTTGACAAGTGCGAGCTGTACCATGACCTTGGCGACTTTATCAACGTCTACAATGCCTCTTGGAACAGAATCAAAGCAGGCTGATGCGAAAAACCCTTAAAAAACTGTTCGACCCACAATGCTTCATCGAGCCCTCCCAAATACAGGGAGGGCTTGTTGGCATTCGTGAGGGTTACGGGCGGTGTATGGGCATGGCGTGGCCGGCGATGGTGGAATCGCTGCTCAATGTGATGCTCACGTTTGTGGACACGCTGATGGTGGGCATATTGGGTGACCGCGCCATTTCCGCCGTTGGCGTTACCACGCAGCCGAAATTTTTGATGCTGATGTTCCTGCTCTCGCTCAACATCGGCGTCACCGCAATTGTGGCGCGGCGAAAGGGCGAGGGTGACATCAAAGGCTGCTGCCGCTCGCTCAAGCAGGCGCTCATGGTCTCTTTGCTTCTTTCGGTACTGGTGCTTACAGGCTCGCTTCTGTTTGCCAACGAGCTTTTATCGCTGGCGGGCGCACAGAGCGACTACATCGCCGACAGCGTAACGTATTTTCGCATCGTGATGGTCGGCCAGTTTTTCGGCTGCCTCGGCATGACCATCAACGCCGCGCAGAGGGGTTTTGGCAACACCAAGGTGCCCATGACATCAAACGTTGCCGCCAACATCATCAACCTTGTTCTCAACTATCTTCTCATCAACGGCGTTTGGTTTTTCCCACGGCTCGGACTGATCGGTTCCGCGGTTTCCACGGCGTTTTCCACGTTTGTGATTTTCCTTCTCGCGCTTTACTCGGTGGTATCGCCTCGTTCGCACGGCGGGCTTTCCATTGTAGGCGGGGCATCCGGCACCTGGCACTTTGAAAAAAACACGCTAAAGAGCATTTACAAGGTCGCCTCCTCCGCCCTCGTGGAGCAGGCTTTTATGCGTTTCGGCTTTTTTACCTACGCGTCGATGGTGGCGCGGCTTGGCACCGTGCAATTTGCCACGCACCAAATTTGCATGAACATGATCAACATTTCCTTTGCGGTAAGCGACGGTTTTGGGGTTGCGGCAACGTGCCTTGTGGGGCAGTCGCTCGGCGCGAAACGCCCGGATCTTGCAAAGGTTTACGGCACCATCTCACAGCGCTGCTC
>DLFZ01000031.1:0-612 GCA_002482435.1 Christensenella sp. UBA7707 | reverse complement strand
GAAATGGGCGCGCAGATTATGTTCATCATTGCGGCCACGAGTCTTGCACAAACCTCGCAGGTGGTGATTTCCGGCTGTTTGCGCGGCGCGGGCGACACGCGCTTTGTAGCGGTATCCTCCCTGGTAAGCGTGGGAGCGATTCGCCCGGGGCTTTCGTGGCTTTTGTGTTACCCCGTGGGCTTAGGGCTCATCGGCGCATGGATTGGCCTGTTTGCCGACCAATTTTTGCGCCTTCTCTTGAATGCTGCGCGTTTCAAAAGCGGAAGGTGGACGCAGATTAAGCTGTAACATTTTGAACCCATTTTTCTGGTTGAACAGCAAAGCGGACAGGAGTTTTCCTGTCCGCTTCTCTATTAAAAATACCTTCTATCACTTTTTTCGCCGTTTCCAATACGCTTCGGCGGTAAGCCCCGCTTTGAATTCCGAAACGTCGCCTATGTGCCTTCGCGCCTGCCCCTCCATCCGCGCGCCGCTCATGCGCGTAAGCGAAAACTCCCTTAGGCCCTGCTCGCCCTCGACGTTTCAAACAAGAAGCGTTTCTCCCGCGGCGTTTAAAAGCAAATACGGGTTAACGCGGTAGCGGCGCGCGTCGTGCCGATCGTCGCTCTCCGC
>DLFZ01000039.1:23072-23659 GCA_002482435.1 Christensenella sp. UBA7707 | reverse complement strand
CCGGATTCGCCCACGATGGCAAGCGTTTCGCCCTCGTAAAGGTCGATGGAGGCGTTTCTTACGGCCGTAAGCGTTTTGCCGCGCAGGTTGAACTTGATTTCCACATCTTTTGCTTCAAATATCTTTTCGCTCATACGCGTACCCTCCTAAACATGGTTGCGCGGGTCGGAGGCGTCCGCAAAGCGGTTGCCGATGATGTAAAACGAAACCGTGATCACGCACAGGATCGCCGTGGGGAACAACATCTGGAAGGGATATACCAAAAACGCACTTCTGCTTTGGTTCACAAGGTTTCCAAGCGTTACCATTTCCGCCGGTATGCCAAGGCCGATGTAGCTCAAAAACACCTCAGAGCCGATGGAGTACGGAATGGTGAGCGCCGCGTCCATGATGATAAGGCTCATGATGTGCGGCACAATGTTTTTTAAAACGATGCGGCGCATGGGCGTCATAAGGCAGCGGGAAGCCGCGTTATAGTCCGCCTCGCGCAAGGCTAGGATACGGTTTCTGAACCAACGCGCCTCGCTGATCCATCCGCTTGAAACAAGCGCAATCACTACCGTCATAATGCTTGGGCGAATGATGTA
>DLFZ01000039.1:0-23040 GCA_002482435.1 Christensenella sp. UBA7707 | reverse complement strand
TGCCGAACATGATCGTATCGAGCTTGCGGTTGTAGCCCCAGATCGCACCGACGATCACGCCGATGCCAACCTCGAACAACGCAACGAGCGCCGCAAGCATGAGCGATGTGCGCGTGCCGTGCCAGACGCGCGCCCAAATATCCTGTCCAACGCCGTCGGTGCCGAAAATGTGCTCGGCGCTTGGCGGGTTGTTCCAGTTGGCATAGTTCGTTTGTACAGCGTAAGGATCGACCTTAGAAAAAAGCGTGTACAAAAGCGTAAAGGAAATGAGCACAACCACAACCGTCACCATGGCGATGGTGAGCTTGCTCTTAAAAAACGTGCGGATGGTGGAGCGCCAGTACGAGTAGTTGGAGTACCCTGTTTCCTCAATGCGCTCCTCATGAAATTCAGCTTTCGTAAAAAGGTCATCCGTCAGGGCAACGCCCGCATAGCTTTGTTGTTCCATAGCCGCCTCCTGCTATTCCGATTCGCCCGTGAGCTTGATGCGTGGGTCTACAAAGGAAACGAAGATGTCGCCGAGAAATACGCCGAACACGGAAAGCGTTGAAAACAGCAGCACCAACACCTGTACGAGCGGGTTATCGATTTGCTTGATGGACTTGATGAGAAGCCCCCCCATGCCGGGGATGGAATAAAGGCTTTCCGTAATGAGCGAGCCCGAAAGCAGAAGAAGGATGTCCGAAGGGAAATTGATGGCAATTGGCACAATGGCGTTGCGGAACACATGACGTGTGAGGATGTAGTTTTGCGAAAGCCCCTTGACGCGCGCAAACTTTATATAATCCCTGTTTTCCTCATCCACCACATAGCGCCGGAGCCAAATCGCGTAGCCCGCGATGCTGCCCAAAGAGAGCGATATGGTAGGGAGAATCCATGAGGAAGGATCGTCCATGTAGAAAAGCATCGGCAGGTTGAAGAGCTTCGAAAGGCCCACCTGCACAAAAAACAAAATGATGATGGAAGGGATGGAGCGTATGAGCACCACGTAGCCTGTACCGATGTTATCCACAAGCCCTCCCTTGCTCTTTGCCATCGCAACGCCTAGGGGAAGCCCGATGCCCGCGCTTACAAAGAGGCTGAAGAGGTTGAACATAACGGAATATTTGATTTTATCGCCCAGGATTTCGGCGATGGGCGTTTGCGGGTATACCGTGATGGAACGCCCGAGATCGCCGCTGAACAACCGCATGAAGAAATTCTTGAGCTGCACAAGCATGGGGTCAAGCACGCCGATTTTGCGCAGGTAAGCGTTTTTCGCGGCTTCGCTCAGTTCACGGTATTCCTCTTTGGAGAAATAGCCGGAAACCGGCATAAACCGAAGCAGTGCAAACACGACGAGCACGATGAGCGTAATGGTGATAAACGCTTGTAAGAGTTTTGATAGATAATAGCGTCCCATGGAAAAGCCGCCTTTTCGCTTATTTCACTGAATAAAAAGTAAGAGATGCTTATTTGAAAGCCCTAAACCTTGCCGCGCCGCCCCGTTTTAAGCGGGGCGGCGCGTGCGGTATCTTTGGTTAAAATTAGCCGTTGCTCAAAGCGTCGATATCCGCCTTATACTTTTCAGTCAGCTGCGCGTGCTGTTCTGTCGTCACAGGCGTTTCCTGAATGACCGCGCCCTTATACTTCCAGTGCCCCATGCCAATGATGCCGCCCGGCGTGGTGTAAGGCACGATACGCGTCATGAAGTAGGCACCGCCACCCGAAAGGAACGGAATGATCATAGCGTTGTCGAGCATCCACTTCTCGGCCTCGGAGAACGCGGTGAAGCGCTCCTGGATGTTATACTTTGCCTTTGCTGCGCTGACGAGCGCATCGTACTCGGGCACCACGTACATGCTATCATTGAGCGAGCCGTCGGTGGTGATACGCCCGAGGTTGGCAGCCGGATCGGCGTAACGGAAGCCGTAGGAATCATCCACAAGGTCCCAGTTTGCCATGGCCCATACTTCGTCGGAGAAGCTGTTGTTGGAGTAGCCGAGGATCACGTTCACGTTTTCTTTGCCGAAAGCATCTTCAAGCATCTGCTTAACGAGCACGGCCTTCTTCATTTCATTTTCAGAACTCGCGGAGGAGTAGAGAATGTCGAGCGGCAGCTTGCCATCGGCGTCCCACTGCTGGATTGGCAGCATGTCTACCGTTCCGGCCGTTGCGCCGTTGATCGTGCCGTCGGCACCGCAAAGCTCGGCAACCGCCGCATCAAAGTATTCCTTTGCCTTCGCGGGATCGTAGGGGTTGGTGTTCTTGTATTCGGTAAGGGCCGGATAATCCGTATAGTCCACACCGTTTTCATCGAACATCACGCCCTCGGGGAGAAGCGTATAACGGGTGAAAAACGCGGGGTCGGTCGGTTCCCAAACAGCCGAAATGGTTACGCGATCAAGCGCGTGATAGAGCGCCTTGCGGAAGTTTAGGTTGTTCACAAACGCCTTGAACTCGCTGTTACGGCTTTCGAAGTTGAAGGTGTACCAAAAAGTCGTAGGCGTTTTGGCAGAAAGGTATACATACTGTTCCCATTCCGTGCCGCGTACGCTGTTCATTTCCTCGCTCGAAAGCTCGACCTGAGCGAGGTCGCCGCGCTTGAACATTTCAACGGTGGAGATGGAGTCGGAAATGCCCTCGAAGCTGAGCTTCTTGATGGTGATTTGCTCGGCATCCCAGTAGTTTTCGTTTTTGGTGAGTACGAGAAGCTTATCCCTGTCCCAAGTGGAAATGTAGTAGCCGCCGCAGTAGAGCATGTATTCCATGCCCGTGCCGAAGTTGACGCCTACTTCATCGAGCAGCGCTTGTTCGACGGGCAGGAACACCTCTGTCATCACAAAGGAAAGGAAGTACGGCGTGGGGCCGGTGAGGGTATACTGAACCGTATACTCGTCAAGCGCTTTCACGCCTACGGTGGACTCAAACGTGGCAACCACGTCCTCGCGGGTACGCGTGGTGTCGGTTCCCTCGTCAATGTCCACAAGCGCATAGTAATAGTCACTGAAGCCGGTGATGATGTCTTCGATGGTACCGGCGTTGTACGCGGCGTTTGCGGGATCGGCAACATAGCGCATGCCGTCCACAAAGTCCTGCGCGGTGATCTGGTACTCGGTTTTCGCGCCGGTGCTGTCTACCCAATAAAGATCCTTGCGCAGGTGGAACGTCCACACGGAGGTATCCTCGTTCTTTTCCCAGCTTTCCGCAAGCGCGGGAACGTACCTGCCGTAAATGTCGGTTTCCACAAGGCCGTCGATGATGTTCGCGATAAATTCGTAGTCGGAGGTAAATTCGATGGTGTAGGGGTTGAGCGTGCTAATCTGAGAGGTGAAGTAGGACTTATACTCGTCCAGATAGTTCACGTCCGCCGTTTTCGAACTGCAACCGGCAAAAACCGATGCGAGTACGGCAACAGCCAGGAAAAGTGCAGCCAACTTTTTCATTGTTTGATCTCCTCTTTGCCACAAATTCGATGCGGGGCGACTGATGGGTGTGATTTGTTAGCATCATGCTATCACAGTTTTTTTCATGTGTAAAGCAACAACTAACATTTTCGGCGATAACTTTTGCTTAGAAGCCATAGATTTTGCTTGAAAGTGCGGATGATATGATATAGAATAAAGCAAACACTAAACTTTCCTTTCTGTTGGTGGCTGTATGGATTTTCTTCAAGGGATAGATTCCCGCCGCAGCGAGCTCACAAAAAAGCAAAACGAAATCGTGGATTTTCTCCTCGGCAACCCCGAGGCGGTCTGTTATATTTCCTTAAAGGAACTTAGCCGCCGCACGGGCACAAGCGAGGTCTCCGTATTGCGCCTTTGCCGCGCCCTTGGGTACGACGGCTACGCGGCGCTTCGCGAGGCGTTTCGCGCGTATACCGAGCGCCTTTCGCGCGGTGGCACGGCGCCCGCGTTTTTAGAGGGCGGCGCGCAAGGGCCGGATGAAAAGATCCAGCTTTTGAACAGCATCTTCTTAGGCGAACAATCGGCCATGCAACGGTTTTTATCGTCCGTCGATCCGGACGCACTGTTTCAATCGGCAAAGGGGCTTATGAACGCCGAGGATGTTATGATCTTCGGGCATGACGTATCAAAAATTCTCGCGGAATACTTTTCTTACCGTTTGAGTTTTCTTCATATCAAATCCACCCCCGTTGCTTTGGGCGACAACGACGCGGTGCAAAACGTGCTCGCGCGCCTTAAAAAAACCGACCATGTGGTGTTGTTTTCCTTTCCCCCTTACCATATGCCCATCCGCGGCGTGGCAAAGTACGCGCAGTTTCGCGGCACACCGGTAACGGTCATCACCGACAGTTTGCAGTCCCCCGCGGTCACGGAGGAAAGCATCAACCTCATTTGCGATACCTCCACCCGCTTTTTCTACAACTCGCACACGCTCCCGGTAACGCTCATCAACCTTTTGGCCTCATGCGTCGCCATCGAACTTGGGCCGCATTTCGACGAGATCCTTGCCGAGGAGCAAAGTGTGAACCGTTTCATCAGCGACATTCTCGAATAATTCCCCCATCGCGGCACTCATTTTATGTTTGACGGAGGAACCATGCCAAAGCTCATCAAAAACGCGGATGTTTACGCGCCCAAGCACATCGGCAGGCGCGACCTTTTGATCGAAGGCGAAAAAATCCTTAAAATCGCGCCGCACATCGGCGGCTATGAGGGGCTTGAGGGCGTTGAAGTGTTTGATGCAAACGGCGCGCCAACCGCGCCGGCCTACATCGATCTGCACATTCACATCACCGGCGGCGGCGGCGAGCAGGGGCCTTCCTCGCGCGTGCCGGAGCTGCCGCTCACCGCGCTTACAAAAAACGGTGTTGCTACCGTTTTGGGTCTTTTGGGCACCGACGGCGTAAGCCGCAGCCTTGAAAACCTTCTTTATAAGTGCCGCGCGCTCAACGAAGAGGGCGTTAGTTGCTACATGCTCACGGGTTCCTATCAGTATCCCTCGCCGACGATTACGGGCAGTGTGCTTCGCGACATCGCGNNCCATCGACCGTGTGATCGGCGTAAAAATCGCGCTTGCCGACCACAGAAGCTCCAACCTTACGGTGCAGGAGCTCATCCGGCTTGGAAGCGACGCGCGGCTTGGCGGCATCATCTCCGGCAAATGCTCCCTTGTGACCATCCACATGGGCGGCGGCAAGGAACGCCTCAACCGCTTGTTTGAGGCGCTGGAACAATCCGACGTGCCGCTGAAGACCTTTTTCCCCACGCACGTGGCGCGTTCGCGCGAAATGATCGCGGATGCTGCGCGCTTCACCCGCATGGGCGGGTGTATCGACTTTACCGCAGGCGAGCCGGAAGGCACGCTCGCGCTGATGCGCGACGCGATTGATACGCTTGGTGCCGTGCCGCAGCGCATGACGCTTTCAAGCGACGCCTACGGCAGCCAGCCTTTGTTTGATGAAAACGGCGTTTGCACGGGGATGACCTACACTTCCCCCGCAACGCTTCACGAGGAGCTTTGCGCCGCGGTAAACGGCGGCCTTTTCACCCTCGAGGAGGCGCTGTGCTTTTTGACGAGCAACCCCGCACGTGTACTCGGCCTTGAGGGCGTGAAGGGCACGCTTTCGGAAGGTGCCGATGCAGATTTGATCATATACGGCGATGGGCTTTCCATCCGCGAGGTATTTGCCCGCGGGCGGCACATGGTGAAAAGCGGCACCCCCCTTGTGAAGGGAAAGTTTGAGGAATAACCGGTTTCCCTATTGTTAAATGAAAGCGGCCGCCTTTTTGAAGGCAGCCGCTTTTTTCTTTGTTATCATCCCTTAAAAATCTCGCTTACGGTACTGCAAGCAGGAAATATCGTAGGAAATGAACATGATAAAAACCCAAAGCACGGCAGCAATTGCCAGCGCAAGCAGGTTGTTTGCGTCAATCCAGCTGCCGAGTTCAGTCAAAAGCCGCACAGCACTTTCTCCCCTGTATGCCCGGTCGTAAAGAAACACAAAAACAGGAACCGCCAGAAACGGCAGCATGCTCAAAATCTTTGCCTTCGCGTAGCCAAAGCGGAAAAACAGCGGCAGCTGTACCGCCTGCACAAGGCTAAAAAACGCAAGCGCGGCACACGAAACCGGAAAAACCGTACGCCAATCCAAATCTATGCTTTTCAGCGCCGATACGGCAAACATGCAGGCAATGCCCACAACGCAGGTAAAAACGTCCGTACATAACGCAAAAAGGTACCTGCCGAGCACAACTTCTTTTCTTCTCACATTAAGTGTAACATACAGCGCATCGATGCCATTTTGCTCGCCCACCGCAAACGGATAACTTACAAACAGCGCGCCGTAGCCCATCAGGAAAAACAGCATTCCCATACCCGCATCCGTAAAGAACATCAAAAGAACAGGAACGGCAAGAATGAGAAACAGGTTTTTCCATGTAAAGTACGGCTTTACGGTAATAAAATCCAGCTTGAGAAAACGTAAGGCCTTTTTCATTGTATAGCCCTCCCCCTATCCCAAAAAACGATCAGCTCCTCGAGCGATGCCCTTTCTGCCCCGATGCCGCGCGGCAGTTCTAAAAGACGTTCGGTTTGTACCAGCGCCTCAAAGCCGGACGCATATTCCCGCACGCCGATCAAAAGCCCCTTTGGTATGCGGTTCAGTTCCTCTCTGCCGCCCCTTACGAGCGAGTACTGCTCCATAAGCTCTTCCTTAAGCCCGGTAAACACCACCCTGCCGTTTAAGAGAAAGGTGATATAATCCGCAATCTTTTCAAGGTCGGAGGTAATGTGCGTGGAAAAGAGCACCGCATTTTGCTCGTCGGCAACAAATTCCAAAAGAAGGTCGCATAGCTCGTCACGCGCCACAGGGTCAAGCCCGCTTGTAGGCTCATCCAAAATAAGAAGCTTCGCCCCGTGCGACAGTGCGACTGCCGCCATGAGCTTCATTTTCATGCCGCGCGAAAGCTCCTTGAGCTTTTTTGCGCGCGAAATGGAAAAACGCCTCAAAAACCCTTCAAACGCGGCCGCATTCCACGCGGCGTAAAAGGGAGCAACCGCTCTTTCAACGTCTGCAGGCGTCCAGTCGTTTACGTAAAACGGAGCGTCCATCACCACGCCGATCAGGTCGTTGTATGCGGCGCCCTTTGCGGTTTTTCCGAACAGGAAAATTTCCCCGGTATCATAGCCTACCATGTTGAGTATAGCCTTGATGGTGGTGGTTTTCCCCGCGCCGTTTGGGCCAATAAAGCCCATGACGTAGCCGTGCGGCAGCGCAAAGCTCACATCCTTAAGCGCAAACTCCGGATAAGCCTTGTTGAGGCTTTTTACCTCCAAAATGTTATGCATGGTTTTCCTCCTGGTACAACACTTCCAACATTTCAAGCACCTCGTGCTTCTCAATGCAGCCGGATGCCGCCGCGGCAATCGCCGCCGACAACCCCTCTTCTACCCTGCGCAAAGCGTTTTCACGCGCAAGCTCTTTGTTTTGCGGCAAAACAAAGCAGCCCTTGCCCTGTACATTCACCACAAAGCCCTCTTGCTCAAGGTCGCTGTACGCGCGCGTCGTAGTGATAACACTGATTTTCAAATCCCGTGCAAGCTGGCGAATCGAAGGCAAAACATCATCTTCCTTCAGCTCACCGGAAAAAACGGCCTCCTTGATCTGCGCCTTGATCTGTTCGTAAATAGGCAAGGAGGAACGGTTCGACACAACGATCTTCAAGCGCTCACCTCTTTTAATAACACTTATGTACAGTATAAACACTATGCGCATTTTGTCAAGCATATGATTAACAGTTTTTAATGTTATTCAATAAGACTTTCTCATCAAGTACAAATCGCATGTTTTTGTATGTATTATTTTTTAAATAATACTTTTCAAATACAACTTCGTATGATACCATGTTTGTTAGAAGATTCCAGCGCGAACTGAAGGGAGAAGAGATTATGGCAGGCAAAAATCAAAAAACAAACGCAGTCAACGAAACGCTCAAGCTACCGCTCGCGGAAGAATTTGAGCAGGACATCAAGGCTCTTTTGGAACAGGACGACGGCGTGGAAAGCGTGACCATCGCAGCGATCGACCTCGACAAGTTCTACAAGGTAAACGAACGCTTAGGTTTTGCCGAAGGCGATCGTGTTCTCATCGAAGCAGGTAGCTATTTGCGCAAAAGTCTTTCGGAGGGCGTGCGGCTGTACCGCTACGGCGGCGACACCTTCACGATTCTTTTTGCGAGCGGTACGGAAAAGGAAGACGCATTTTTGCAGATGGAGGAAATTCGCAAGGCCTATCCGGTTGTTTCACTTGACGGCGAAAAGCAGACCATGTCCGTGGGCATCGCTTCCGCGCCGGAAGACGGCGCGCGCGCGTCGGAACTTATCAGCAAAGCCGACGGCGCCATGTATCGCGCCAAGGTCAACGGACGCGACCGCATCTGCCTTGCCCGCGAGGAAAAAATGGTTACCAANNACCAAAACCTCGCATTACACGGTTGATCAGCTTCAGAGGCTCACCAAGCTTTCCAAGCGCGAGGGGCTTGGCGAGGCGGTGCTTCTTCGCGAAGCACTCAACGCCCTTCTTAAAAAATACGACGTATAACGGCGGACATACTTCTATTTTAAAAAGGAGCAGGCGCGCACCGCTCCTTTTTTTCATACACTGTAAAAGGCGCGGCGGCGCGTCTTGGGGGGGAAGCGGAAGGATGGCGGAAGAAAGCATAGCAAGGCTTGTATCGGCGTTTGACGCGGATGGTTTTACGCTCAAAAAGCTCATTACGGTGGACCAGGGCCTAGGTGCAGTGGCTGCGCACAAAACCGCGGTCAACTACGACACACGCAAAAAAAAGCTCTGCTACTATTTGGAAGGCACACCTTATGCCCGCGGTTACGCAATGGGTCTTTTGGCGGAGCCGCGCGTTAGCGAAATGGCCACGGAATTTACCGACAACGTGGTGTTCGATTTTTTGGGGGTCGAATTTCTTTCCAAATACCCGCTTTTACCAAAGCTTCTCGTATCGGTTTTGTTCGAGTTTTCGGAAAGCGCGTGGCTTATGCAGCCCTCCTCCATCCACGAGGAGGTACAGGGGCTTTACGACGGCTGCGTAAAGGCAAACGCGAAAACCAAGGTTACCATGCAGCGGCTTGTTGTAATGAACGTAGCGTTTGATGTGCTTTGTGCCATCGCCTATACGGGCGAACTGTTTCGCGAGCATGTTCCGCAGGCAAAACCCGAGGAGCTTCGGCTCTCCATGATGTGCAACGCCTTTTCCGCCTTCCGCTCCGCCGCCGGAGGCGGGCACTACTTTGCGCGCGACTTTATGTTTTCCACGGGCGGCGTGTTTCAAAACAACTTCGCGCACATCATATCGGTGCCACAAGGCCGTGCAGGCACAGCACTTTACCCGCTGGTAAGTCTTGCGGCACCCGGCATTGTCGGCAGCATTTGCGCGATGAACGCGCGCGGTGTAGCGGGAGGCATCAACATGTCACCCTCCGGCAACTGCGACCCGGGCAGCATCGGCACCAATTCCATGTTGCTTCTTCGCGAATGTGCGATGCGCGGCGGCAGCCTTGAAGGCGCTGTTTCCGTAATCAAAAACACGACGCGCGGCGTATCGTGGAATTACGCACTGTCCGACGGCGCGGCCGATACCGCTTGCGCCGCGGAGGCCGGCGCATCGTGGGAACACACAGATGGTCTGTCCTACCCGGCAAAGGAACTTCTCACGCTGCTGCCCGACCGCGTTTTTTTGAACGCGCACCCATTCTTTCCCATAAAAAAAGGGCTCGCGCTGCGCATGGCGGGCGTACCCTATCCCGACGCCTATTTCCGTTTTAATGGCGGGCTTTGGGAATGGTACAAAAAGGAGCGCGACAAACATGTCGCGCTCCTGCCCGGTGCGTTTTTGCCAAACGGGTTCATCAACCCAACACCAAAGGACAAAAATTGCCCCTCAAACTTTTACTTTGCCCCCGAACGGACATACAACGACGTTCTCATTACGGGCAACCACTTTATTTCCCCGGAAATGAGGCTTTGCGCCATGAAACCTTGGACGGCGCGCATTACCCTTTCAAACACGAACGACATCCAATGGCGCTATGACGAGCTCAACCGCCAGCTTCGCCAAACGATCGCGCAGCAAGGCTCCGTCAACTATGCCTCCGCCAAAAGGATCGCCGAATTTTTGGCACCTTACGGGCAATTCCCGCAGTACTACGCCAAAAACCCGAAAAGCCGCGACGGGAAGGCAACCCGCATCGAGGGCTGCGCTTCCGTGTGCGATCTAAAAGCGGTTACGATGGAGAGCCATTACGGCTACTATGCGGACGAATGGGTGAAAACCACCCTCAAACGGTACTTGCCATAGTTAAGTATAGCGCCGCACGGGGTAGCGCAGCACGGTTTTTCGCTTTTCAAGGGGCACCTTGCGCGGGTCGCCAAGGTAAATTTCGTGGTGCTTGCGCGTATCGGAAAGATCGCACAAGAGGCCGTTTTCGGCCATGAGCGCCTTCATTTTTTCGACCGTAGCGGGTTCGTCGTCATAGCTGCCAATGTGCATGCACTGCACCGAAAGCCCCTCGTAAAACCGCGTAAGCCTAGCTTTTTCCACACAAAGCGCGGGCTTCTTTTTTGCAACGGTTTCCGCGGCGCGCAAAAAGATTTCCTCCGTTACAAACTCCGGCTGACGGAGCATGGACGTAAAGCAGTAGCGGCTTTTGTCGCGAAAATCCGCATGTTCCATGGTATCAAGCCACCAAAGCCCCTCAAGCGGCGGTACCGCATAGGAAACATAACCCTGCGGCACGAATCCCGTTTTCGGCATCATTTTAATGGCATACGCAAGCGCATAAAGCAACGTAAGCGCCTCAGTATACTCGCCATCCTCCATGTTCGGATCGCCTCTGCCATCTACCTGAAGAAAAAGCATTTCCGGCACGTCAATCAGCACGGGCCTCTCGGGTGGGAAGTACAGCGCCTTTTCACGCGCTTTAAAGTCCATCGTTTCCATAGCTGTCCCCTTCTTTTTTGCTTTGATACCTCTATCATCGCATAAAAAACATGACAATAGCCTGGCAACTTATTCGTAACGCTCCAACATTTTTTTGAGCCGCCGCGCGATTTCCTGCCGCGCCTGCGCCGGAGAGAGCACTTCGCATTGCTCGCCAAACGAAAGCACATATTGAAAAAGCGGTTCGCCATGCGGCATGCGAAAGTAAACAAGAAAACTGCCGTCCTCCATTTGCTGTGCGTTCTCAAATTCCTCCAGCACGCGGGAAGCCGCTTGCGGGGCAAGCTGCAACGTTACCTCAATGAGATCGCTCGGCGCATAATCCTCCCGCTTCGCGCTCAAAATGCTGTCGCGCTGAAAACGCTCATTCAAAACGGCAAGCTCGCGCATACGCCGAAGCTTAAAAAACCGGCAGGCCTTCCTTGCACGGCAAAAGCCGTAAAGATACCAAGCTTGTGCGCGAAAGCACAATTTAAAAGGCTCCACGACGCGCACGAGCGTTTCTCCCTTGTTGCTCACATACAAAAACGAAACGACGCGCTTTTCAAGAACGGCGTTTTTGAGAAGGGCAAACCGCTCGCGTTCGCCGAGCGGCGCGCTCCATGCACTAAAATCCACCTCGAGCCAGTCCGCTTCGGGCTTGTTGAAGAGGGTGCCGAGCTTTTTGAGCGCGCTCTCGGATGTATCCGGTGCAACCTTTTTAAGCGCGTGCAGCGAAGATAGCACCTCCGATTTTTCCTGCTCGGTCAGTACGGCCTTGTCGAGTGAAAACTCGGGCAAAAGCGCGATGCCCCCGCCGCGCCCACGGCTCATGTAAATGGGAATTCCAGCCATCGAGAGCGCTTCTGCATCGCGGTAAACCGTGCGCACGGAAACTTGCAGCCGCTCGGAAAGTTCTGAGGCAGTCATCGTTCCTTTTTCAAGCAACGCATAGACGAGCGCAAACAGCCTGCTTACCTGCATGACATTTTCTTCTCCTTTCGGGCGCGGAACAAAGGTTGCCTTTTCCCCGTTTGTATCAGTATAGAAAAAACAATGCCATGTGAAAAGGGGGAAGCCACATGAGAAAGCGCCTGCATGTGGCCGCAGTGCTTATAGCAGCCGCGGTTTTGATCGTACTTGTTTGTATCTTTGCCGTAAAAAGGCCCTTTTTGCACCTCAACGCGGACGACATCGCATCAGCCGAGGTGTTTTTGATCCCACCCGACGTTACGATTCCCATCACGGATCGCGCGAAAATCTCCGAGCTTGCCGATATTTTTCGTGAAATCCGTCTTTACGCGGTAGACGACGCCGGCAGGTATTACGACGGTCAGCTTGTGCAGGCCACGATCGTTTTGAACACAGGGGAAACGCACACGATCGGCGCTTATGGAAGCTTTTTGTTTCTGGACGGTGTATGCTACCGCACGGAATATGCGCCAAGCCAGGCGCTGAACGCGTTTGGAAACGGCTGCCGAAACGGAGAATAGCTTCCCTAATAATCAAAAGGAGCCGCATGCGGCTCCTTTTGATTCTCTTTGATTTAAATCATGTCAGACAATCTTGTTATCTCGCACTATGCTATTTACACATTCGAATTCGAACCATAAAAACCACGCTTATACTGCGGGGTTTGCCACCCGAAAGAGCTTCTGTATGACCGGCTCTTCAAATCCGCCACTGCCACTTGTGATGTCTTCCACATACTGAAAGCCTACTTTCTGCGCTACTGCAATAGAAGCAGCATTGTTCGATTGAATCATTGTGGCAATGTGATCGTAATGAAAGGTATTGAAAACATAATCACAAAGCGCTTTTAGTGCCTCGGTTGCATAGCCATGATTTTCATACTTCATATCGATGAAGTATCCAGTCCCTACTTCTTTTTTATCAAATTCATCGCTGCCAACATTGATCATGCCGATGAGTTTGTTCGATTCTTTCAGTACAATTGCCCATGTCATAAAATACTCCATGGGATTGTTGATCTCATAACCCTTCTTCGTCCTATTTTGAATCCACGGCCTTGCCCATTCGGAGCAACTTGCCCATTCGGGCAGCCAGTATGCAATATGTTCCGTTGATGTCATGTCAATCAATGGCTGTACATCGGACTCCTGCCATTGCCGTAAAATTAATCGTTCTGTTTGCAATAACTCCATTTTTTGCTCCTAAAATTGGCACATGCCTTTTAACCGTATCCTTCTCGCCAATTGCGGTTGTTGGCCGTACCCCTACCGTCAAATTTAGCAGCACAATTGTATCACAAAACGATCCTAGATCAATCAATATGGCGAATAGACTTTGATTTAAAATAGCATTTCGTACAGCGACCATATATGCGCTGCATCGTTTGAGGTGCCGGTTGTTTTGTGCGGATTTTTGGCGACGGTCTGCTCCGCCCAAAGGGTAAGTTCGTCTTTTTGCGCCTGCACATCAAACGGATAACAGCGCTTCACATAGGCGACAAGCGCCTCGTAGGAAACGCCCAAAGCGTGAAGCGCCTCATTCAGCCGCTGAGGACGGTTATTTTTGAGCTCCGCAAGGTAAGCGGGCAGCACAAAAGCGTTCGCTCTGCCGTGCGGCACATTTTTAAAATAAGTAAGCGGGTAACCCATGGCGTGCATGAGCGTGGTTCCCGTGTTGGCGATGCCGATGCCGCCAAGCAGCGATATAAGCATCAACTCGTCGCGGATACCGTCGAGCTCGCCTTTCTCCAAGGGTTCCATAAGCTTGCCGAAACGGGAGAGCGCATAAAAGTTGACCGCGTCCGTCATGGGCGAGGCTTTCATGGAAATTACGCTTTCGAAGCAATGCGTAAACGCATCAAACGCCGTATCGCGCGTGACGTTAAGGGGAAGCGAATCCGTATAGCTTGGGTCAAGAAACGCAACGCGCGGGAAGGAATTCAATGCGCCAAACGACATTTTGGTTTTGATTTTGTGCCATGTCAGCACCGACCACGGCGTGGCCTCGCTGCCTGTGCCAGAGGTCGTCGCAACGGCGGCAATCGGCAAAATGTGCTCGTACTTGTTTGCAAACAAAACCTCAGGCTCCACATCGTTCGCGGCAAACACGGCCACGGCTTTCGCCGCGTCCAACGGAGAACCACCACCGATGCCCACGATAAAATCCGCGCCGAAGGCGCGCGCTTTCGCGCCAAGTTCTTTGCACTGCTCCACCTCGGGGTTATTGCCCACGCCCTCAAAAACTTCGTAAGGAATGCTATGCGTATTGAGTACGCGCTCTACATCAGAAAGCGCACCTGAAACCCTGCCGGAACTTTTGCCCGTTACGATGTATGCGCGGCTCCCAAGAACAAGCGCCGAGGCATTTCTTTGTATTGCACCGCGGCCAAAAAAGATAGAAGTTGGTATGTTGAATGAAAATTCCATCACTATTTCTCCTTTTATTTAAACAGCGCTCCCAGCGCGGATGGCAGTTACCATCGCTTTCGGATCGGGCGCGGTAAACACGCTGTTGCCCGCCACGAGCACGTTTGCGCCCGCCTTGATGCAAAGACCGGCGGTCTCAGGGTTGATGCCGCCATCCACCTCGATGTCGAGTGCCAACCCCCGTGCGTTTGCCATGGCACGAAGTTCGCTTATTTTCTTGAGCACTTCGGGGATAAACTTCTGCCCGCCCGCGCCCGGGTTCACGCTCATCAAAAGCACCATGTCGCATTCTTCAAGCACATGCTCGATCAAGCAAAGAGGGCTTGCGGGGTTTAGAACGACACCCGCCTTCATACCTGCAAGGCGGATTTTTTGCAGCGTTCTATGGATGTGCCTATCGGCCTCCGCGTGAAACGTAAGGATGTTCGCACCCGCGTCGCGAAACTGCTCAATGTGCGTTTCCGGATGCTCCACCATCAAATGCACGTCGAGCGGCAGTTCGGTATGCTTGCGCACAGCCTTGCACATGGCGGGCCCAAAGGTAATGGCGTTTACAAAGCTGCCGTCCATTACGTCAAAGTGCACATAATCTGCTCCCCATGCCTCCACGCGCTCCACCTCGCGCCCCATATCGGCAAAATCGGCGGACAAAATTGACGGCGCAACCTTAATCATAACGATGTTTCCTCTTTTCGATCAATTCTTTTACAAGCTCACAGTACCGCTCATACCTGCCGCGCGAGATTTTCCCTTCCTCAAGCGCGCGCTTCACGGCGCAGTCCGGCTCGGACATGTGCAAACAAGCGGTAAAGTAGCAGTCGTTATGCTCCTTCATTTCCGGATAAAAGGAGGGAAGCTCCTCCGGCGCAAGCTCGTCCGATTCGAGCAGGCTAAAGCCCGGCGTATCCACCACCGCTCCGCCGTAGACAGGCCAAAGCTCCGCATGGCGCGTGGTATGTTTTCCGCGCTCAACCTTGCGCGAAAGCCCTCCAACGGGAAGGTCAAGCTCAGGCAAAAGCGCATTGAGAAGCGACGATTTTCCCACGGCGGATTGGCCCGTAAAGCAGGATACCTTTGAAAAAAGCGCCCTTTTCAGCTCGTCGAGCCCTTCCCCGCCGTGCGCGGAAACCTCTATGGTACGGTAGCCCGTCGGCTGGTACTGGGAAATGATGTCGTTTACAAGCTCCGTATCGCGCTCGTCGCACTTGTTGAGCACAAGAAGCGGAGAAACACCACGTCGCTCGCAGTCAAGAAGAAGTTTATCCGTAAGCAGGAGATCGGGCTTCGGTGCTGAGGCCGCCATTACGATAACAAGCTGATCCACATTGGCGACCGCGGGCCTTAAAAAGGCGTTTTTGCGCGGCAGAATGTCGCGCATATAACCTTCCATCTCCCCCGAGGGTTCAAACTCCACATAATCGCCCGGGAGAGGCGTTTTTCCGTCGATGCGGAATTTGCCGCGCGCCTTGCAAATGTAGCTCTCTCCATCGTCGCAAAGCACGGTATAAAAGCTTCCGATGCCCTTTAGTATAATGCCGCGCACAAATCCGCCCCGCTATTTCTTTTTGGTGAATACGGCGGTGCTTTCATGTACCACCGTGCCGTTGAGATAAACCGTATACGCATATTCGCCTTCTTTTTGCAGGTAGCCCGTAAAGGATACCGGCTGCTTCGCGCCTACGGGTAGCACCGCTTCGTACAAAACCACCTCAAGTCCCTCGCGAAGCGTTGCCGTTACCACAACCGTCTGCTCGGTGCCCACCACATCCACATTTTCCGCGATGTCCGTGGCATAGTCCCCAAGCACCGCGCGGTAAACCCAAAGCTCCACAAGGTCGGACGTGCTTACGCCCATGGCAGCAGAGGGGTTTTGCTTAAATACCTTTTCTTCCTTTTCGCCCTCGCCCGGCGGCGCGAACCGGAGCCATACACGCGTAAACCCATCCTCATCAAGTGTGCTGAGCGCTTCCGTAAGCGTGTGGGTGGTAACGTTTGGCATCTCTACACCCTGCCCGGGCATGCCGCTGATTTGAAGGTTGACTTCGTCGTTTTTCAAAAGTTCAGTGTTCGCAGGCGGATCCTGTGAAACCACCTGCCCGTCCGGCAGCTCGCTCTCCACATATTCCACAATGCCTACCTTGAGCGATTGCTCCTCAATGGCGATTGTGGCATCCACAAGGGACAACCCGAACACATCGGGCACAACAGCGCGCTCGCTGCCGCTGCTGATGATTACATTGATAACGTCGCCCGGCTTGCCGCTGGTACCGCTCAAAGGATCTTGGCTGATTACAGTGCCTTCCGGATACTGCGTGCTGGACTGATACTCCGCCACAAAAAGCTCAAAGCTGCGAAGCTTCGCAAGCGCCGTCGCATCCTCCAACTTCTTCCCCTCGAGCGTCGGAATCACATAATCGTCGGCACCGTTCATCCCGCCGTCGCTCCACGCTCGAATGATAAAAAACAGTGCCGCAAAAAGCCCAATCGCAACAAAGGTGAGAAGCGCAATGTTTAGGATACCGTAGCGGCGGCTGCGACGCTTGTCTTTGTCTTTGTTTTTGATGCGCGCAAATAGGCCGTGCGGTTNNCGCAAATTTGCCGTGCGGTTCGCGAAGCGCGCGCTGAAGATCCTCGCGCATCTCGCCCGCGGTATGATAGCGCATGGATGGTTTTTTGGACGTAGCCTTTACGATGATGTCCGAAAGCGCGCGCGATATTTTGGGGTTAATCACCATGGGCGGGGTAATTTCTTCATGCAAGTGTTTGAGCGCAATGGCAACGGAATTTTCACCCGCAAACGGCACTTCGCCCAAAAGCATTTCATAAAGCATGATTCCGCAGGAGTAAAGGTCACTTTCGGCGGTTACCTCGTCGCCGCGCGCCTGCTCGGGAGAAAGATAATGCACCGAGCCGATCACGTTGGTTCCGGCAAATGTTCGCGTGGTGGAAGCCACATCGCGGGCAATGCCGAAATCCGTTAGCTTCGCGCGCCCGCTCGGGGTGATGATCACATTTTGCGGCTTCACGTCGCGGTGAATGATGCCGCGCTCGTGCGCGTGAGAAAGCGCGTTTAGAACCTGCGAAGCCACGCTCACTGCAACACGCGGAGAAAGCGCGCCCTCGCGCGTGATGATCTCCTTTAAGGTGCTTCCTTCCACATATTCGAGCACGATGTAGGAAACGTCGCCATCCTCGCCCACGTCATAAGACTTGACGATGTTGTCGTGCGAAAGCGAAAGCACCGCCTGCGCTTCGCGCTCAAACCGGCGAACAAAATCCGCATCTTCGCGGTGCTCATCCTTGAGCACCTTGAGTGCAACCGCTTTGCTCGTTTTTAGGTCGAACGCCTTGTAAACATTAGCCATGCCGCCCGAGCCGATCAGGCTGTCGATGCGGTATCTTTGGGATATCACGGTTTCTGTCACCTACCGCACCTCCTGATTTTTGATGAGGATGACGCTGATGTTGTCGGTGGAGCCGCCATAGAGCGCAAACTCCACGAGCATGTCGCAGGCCTCCTGAAGATTATCGTCGGCTTCACGAAGCACGCGCGCAAGCTCGCAATCGTCAAGCACGCCGTGAAGGCCGTCAGAGCAGAGCATAAGCGTATCGCCTCGCGCCCACTCGCGCCTGAAAATATCAACCTTTTCCTCGCTTCGCGTACCCAAAGCGCGCGTAATGATGTTTCTTCTGGGGTGAACGGCTGCCTGCTCGGGCGTGATCTCTCCCGCCTCCACAAGCTCCGCCACATAGGAATGGTCACGCGTCACCTGCGTGAGCACGCCGTCGTGCATATGGTAAAGGCGGCTGTCGCCTACGTTTGCCGCCACATATTTGGTTTGAAACGCGAGCGCCGCAACCATGGTGGTACCCATGCCGCGGCAGTTTATATCGCCGTTTGCATAGTCCAATACGGCACGGTTTGCAACCGCGATCGCGCTTAAAAGCAAAGTATCCGGCGTGGCGATGCCGCCTTTTTTGACTTCCGTCTCCACGGTCTCTGCGGCAAGCCTGCTCGCAACGCTCCCCGCGTTGTGGCCGCCCATGCCGTCTGCCACGATAAAAAGCGCAACCTCACCCCGCGCCGGCACAAACAGCGTGTCTTCATTTTGATAGCGCTTTCCCTTTTCGCTTCTCGCGGCGTAAATCATGCGTCCTCCCCCCTCCCCTGAGCCTCCAAAACGCGCCGCCTCAATTGGCCGCACGCACCCTCAATATCCGTTCCCATTTCGCGGCGCACCGTCGCGGAGATGCCTCGGTTTTCAAGCCACTCAGCAAATCGCTTTGCGTGCTCCCTTGTGACCCCATCGAGACCGCGCTCCGGCACGGGGTTGAGTGGGATAAGGTTGACATGGCAGTTCATGCCGCGAAGCTTTTCGCTAAGCTCGTTTGCATGCTCCTGTGCGTCGTTGAGCTTGCCGATGAGCGCGTACTCAAACACCACGCGCCTTCCCGTTTGCAAAGCGTATGTGTTTGCCGCCTCCAGAAGCATGGCAACCGGATAGCGGCGGTTGATGGGCATGATGCAATCTCTTAATGCATCGTTTGGTGCGTGCAGTGATACGCTCAGCGTAACGTGCGGCGCCTCCTCCATAAACCGGTAAATCTCGGGTACCAGCCCGCAGGTGGAAAGGGAAATGTTGCGAGGGCTTATGTTTTTGCCGTTTTTATCGCTCACAAGGCGCAAAAAGCGCACGACGTTTTCGTAATTGTCGAGCGGCTCACCGCTTCCCATGAGCACCACGTTTGTTACCGCGCGCTCGTGCGCGGCATCGTGCCCTTCGTCGCGCTCAACGACGCTCAAAAAGCCGAGCATTTCCCCTGCCGTAAGGTTTCTTACGCAGCCCTCCAGCGTGGAGGCGCAAAACGCGCAGCCCATTTTGCAGCCAACCTGCGTGGAAATGCAGAGTGTGTTGCCGTAGCGGTAGCGCATCAAAACGCCCTCTACGAGGTTTTTGTCTTCCAACTCAAACAGATATTTTACCGTGCCGTCCTTTTCGGATACGCGCTTATCATAGAGCGCAGCACTGCCAAAAGGCAATTGAGCAAGCTTTTCACGAAGGGGCTTTGGAAGGTCGGTCATCTCCTCGGGACGCGCGCCGCGCGCAAGCCACGAAAACACCTGCTTTGCGCGAAACTTCGGCTCGTTCCACGATTTCAGAAGCGTTTCAAGCTCCGTTAGGTTCATGGAGCAAAGGCTCAACTCACCCGCCATGATTTACCATCCTTGCCACAAAAAAGCCCTCCGTGCCGTCGAGATGCGGGAAAAGCTGGAGCATGCCGCCCTTCGCCCGTTCATGCAGGGATTGCGGCACATAAGCTTCAAGGCTCGCCAGCGAAAATTCGATATGTTCCTTCAAAAATGCCTCGACCTGTGCCTCGTTTTCCGCATGCGACACAGTGCAGGTGGAGTAAACAAGCGTACCGCCGCGCTTCACATAGCCTGCGCAGGCGGAAAGAATGCTTTTTTGAAGTGCGCTGAGGCGCTCAATCGTTTCCTGATCTTTGTTTTGCTTGGCGTCCGGCTTACCCCAAAGGCCAAGGCCAGAGCAGGGCGCGTCCACAAGAACCGCGTCCATGGTATCAAAAAGCGCTTCGTCCTTGACGGAAGCATCGCACACGGCGACTTCGGCGTTGTTCACATGAAGCCGCGCCAGCGTTTTCGCGGTAAGCTCCGCGCGATGCGGGTGAATTTCCCATGCGGTTATGCTCCCCTCGCCATGCATGAGGGCGCTGATGTATGCGGTTTTGCCGCCCGGCGCGGCACAGGCATCAAGCACGGTTTGCCCACGCTTCGGGTCGAGCGCCAAACAGGCGAGCATCGCACCTTCGCTTTGCACGGCCACCTTGCCGGAAAGGAAAAGTTCGATTTTTGTAACGTCAAGCCCGCGCTCTAAGCAAAACGCGCTCTTTGCGATTTTGCCGCGCGTAAACGCAAGGTTGCGGTCGGTAAGTTCCCGTTCAAGCTCTTCTTCTGTATAAGGGTACTGCGCGCGAAGCGTAATGCCCCTTCCGCGAAACGTCAGCATATCCTGCGCGAATGCCTCGCCGTACCGCTCAATGTATTCCCGTATCAAAAACAGCGGAAAGCTGTATTCCACGCTGAGCCGCTCCGCGAGGTCGCCGGGTAAATCCAGCGGGTTCTCCTTCGCGCGGCAAACGCTTCGCATTACAGCGTTTACATACCCAGATAGCGCCCCCTTGCCGATTTCCCGCGCAAGCTTTACGCTTTCGTCGCACGCGGCGCTATCCGGCACATCCATAAACAGCGCCTGACAAACACCCATGCGCAAAATGCCGCGGATGGAAGGGTTGAGCTTACCCCTCGCATGCGTTTCCAGCACATAGTCGATGTAGTTGAGCCGGTCGAGCACTGTATAAACGAGCGCGCTCGCCCATTTGGCGTCGCGTTCGTCCATCCCCTCAAGCGCCTCCTTGAGGCGCAGGTTTGCATACGCGCCGCGATCGGTAATGTCCATAAGCGCTTCAAGCGCCTTACGCCTTACGCTCATTGAAAAACCTTCCCCAAAAGCGAACGCCCGCGTAGCGCGGAGGAAGCCTCCATGCGCTTGCCGCCCGCAAACTGAAGCTCAAGAATTTGAACAAGCTCGTCCGCCGCGTTTACAAAAAGCCCTTCCTGCGGGCTTGCCACGGCGCACATGCCCGCTTCGCCCTTTGCGCTAAGCCCCGTGCGGCGCACCTTAAGCAGCTTCACTGGCTCACCGCCCAAAAACGCATACGCGCCGGGCCATGGGGTCACCCCCCGCACGAGGTTGTGCACTTCGCGGGCGGTTTTTGAAAAATCCACCTTGCCATGCTCTTTTTTGAGCAGGGGGCATTTGGTGGCTTCGGCTTCGTTTTGCTTTTCTCGCGTGAGTGTGCCGTTTTGAAGCGCGGCAATCGTTTCTTTTAAGAGCTCCGCGCCGATATAAGAAAGCCGCTCCATAAGCTCACCGCCGGTTTCCTCGGGGCCGATTTCAACCTCGCGCTTTAACAGCATGTCGCCCGTATCCATTCCCACGTCGGTCAGCATGGTGGTAATGCCCGTTACGGTTTCCCCGTTGATCACAGCCCATTGCACGGGCGCTGCGCCGCGGTACTTGGGAAGAAGGCTCCCATGTACGTTGATGCAGCCGTGCAAAGGAATGTCCAGATTTTCCTTGGAGAGAAGCTGCCCGAAAGCGGCGGTAACCATAAGCTCGGGCGCAAACCCCTTCAACGCCGCCACACCCTCCGGCAGGCGTATTTTTTCAAATTGGTAGACGGACAACCCGTAGCGCGCAGCAAGCTCCTTTATAGGAGGCGGCGTCAGTTCGCCGTGTCTGCCCTTTGGCCGATCGGGCTGGGTAAACACGGCGATTTCATGCCCTTCGTCCACAAGCATTTGCAACGAGGGCAGCGCAAATTCCGGCGTGCCGAGGAATGCGATCTTCATGCGTTGGATTCTCCGTTGTCCTGTTCCACTTCGTCGTCTTCGATTTCGTCGTCCTCTGTAAAGCCTTCGGGAGGCTCGGTGACGAGACGCAGATACACCTCGCCGTTGAGATGGTCGAGCTCGTGCTGCACGGCACGGGCAAAATAGCCCTCCGCGTCGTACTCCTTCCAATCGCCGTCGCGGTTCTGCGCGCGCACCTTCACGCGGTAGGCACGCTCCACATACCCACGCTTGCCCGGGAAGGAAAGGCAGCCTTCCATGCAGCCCTCTTTTTCGTCGGACATCTCGACGATTTCGGGGTTTACAAGTTCCACAATTCCCTCGCCCACGTCGATGACCACCGCGCGGCGCAAAATGCCGATCTGTGAAGCAGCAAGCCCGGCACCTTCGGCGTCGTACATGGTTTCCGCCATATCGTCAAGCAATTCATGCAGCTTCTTGTCAAATTTTTCGACCGAACGGCACACCTTATAAAGGCAGGGTGCATCGCCGGTAAAGATCTTCCGTTTTGCCATGTTGTTTCCTCCGTTGTTCGGGCGCCTCGCGCCGCAAAGCTTCTCTAGGCTATTATAGCCTCATTTGCCAATTGTTCGCAATGTTTGCATGAAGAAATAGGCACTTAGGCCAGATTGATTCGTTATCACAAAGGCAGCACACCCTTTGCGGGCGACCCCATAAGGCCATCTGCCGCGCACAACCTTGTTTTGTCGCTGAAAGCGACATCAGTAGCATCTGAAGGGTGAAAGCACCCACGGGTGCGAGAAACGGATGCAAAAAACCTTCATCACCCAAGTGGTGGTGCGCCGCTTGGGTGATAGCGAAGCGTCTAAAACATATCCCCGGGGTTCACCTCAAGCGGGCCCATGCAAGCGTCACGGTGTTCCCTTGCGTACTCATACACCGCATTTACGGCCGCGGCGGCGTTTTTGGTGCGCGCAAGCTTGATGAGCGTTTGAAAGCGGTATTGCGCGAGTTTGCGCTTTACGGGTGCCGCCGCCGACAAAAGAAGCAAAAGCTCCTTTTCGTTTGCCCCTTGCGCACGGTAAGCTTCAACAATGGCCGCCTTCACGCCCGCAGCGAATGCGTCGCACGCGTCGCGGGGTGCCTGTTCGGTTTCCCCCGTGAACAGCGCGCGCAAAAATACCGAAAACGGCGGGAACATGGACGCACGCCGCGCGGCGATCTCGTAGTTATAAAACGACTCGTAGTCGTGCCGCGCCGCAAGAAGAATGGCCGGGTGATCGGGTGTGTAGGTTTGTATCACAACGCT
>DLFZ01000222.1:3474-3800 GCA_002482435.1 Christensenella sp. UBA7707 | reverse complement strand
CGCAGTCCAACCATGCCATGCTCACCGCTGCGTGCGCGCTTCGCCTTGGGCTTACGCCGCACCTTGTTTTAAAGGGGCGCGGCGTATGCGAAAAGAAGGGCAACCTCCTTTTGAGCGAGCTTATGGGTGTTGACGTGCGGCTTGTGGATACCGATTCGTATGGGGATGTTTACGCCGCCATGGAGACGCTTAAGGAAAAGCTTCTTTCCGAAGGGAAAAAGCCCTACCTCATCCCCGTGGGCGGCTCGGTGCCGCTTGGGGCACTAGGCTATGCGCGCGGTATGCTCGAGGCGTTTGAGCAGCTTCACGCGCTTGATGTTTCGCCA
>DLFZ01000222.1:1059-3456 GCA_002482435.1 Christensenella sp. UBA7707 | reverse complement strand
GGGCTTTTGCTCGGCGCAAAGCTTTTTTCCGGTCACTTTTTTGAACAAGCCGTTCAGGTAACGGGCATTGCCGTATCCGATGAGCCTTTTGAAACAATCGTTGCCGAGCTTGTGGAAGGCACCGCCGCACTTCTTGGCGAAGCGGTTACGCTGCAAAAGGGCGACATGGAGATTTTCGATTACACCGGAGCGGGCTATGCCATTGTGAGCGAGCAGGGCGAAAAGGCTGTACGTTTTATGGCGTCGCGCGAGGGCTTGTTCCTCGACCCGGTGTATACCGGCAAGGCGTTTGGCGGGCTGATGGAGCTTTGCGAAAAGGGAATCATCAAGGAAGGCGAAACCGTGCTTTTCGTTTTTAGCGGCGGTGCGGGCGGCCTGTTTGCCATTGAACAGGGCGTGGGAGGAGAAAAGGCGTGAAAAGGGTATGCGGCATTATCGGCGGCATGGGGCCGATGGCCACGGCCGATCTTTTTGTGAAGATCATCAACCATACAAAAGCCGCAGGCGACGCGGAGCATATGCGCGTGCTCATCGACAGCAACGTGAACGTGCCTGATCGAACAAAGGCCATTCTGCACGGCGGCGCTTCACCGCTTACGGAGCTTTTGCACTCCGCCAACGGACTTGTTTTGATGGGGGCGGATTTTCTCATCATGCCGTGCAACACCGCGCACCATTTTTATGAGGAACTCCAAGCGGGCGTAGCGGTGCCGGTTTTGAACATGATTTCGGAAACCGTGCGGGCCGTTTGGAAAGCGGGCGTGAAAAAGGCGGGGCTTTTGGCGACCGACGGCACGCTGCAAGCGGGTGTTTACGACGAACCCTTTGCACGCGCGGGCATTGAGCTGATAAAACCCTCACAAGAAGGTCAAAGGGCCGTGATGGACGTGATCTTCCGTGGCGTAAAGGCTGGTAGCGCCACCTTCGACACTCTAGCGCTCGAGCGCGAGCTTCAAACGATGCGTTCGCGCGGCGCGGAAACCTTCGTGCTTGCCTGTACGGAGCTCCCCATTGCGTTTTCGCGCTACAACCTGAACTTCCCCAGCGTTGACCCCACGGATATTCTCGCCCACGCGGCGGTGCTTTACGGCGGGTACGAACTGAAGGAATAGCGAAGGAACGGTATTTTTAATAATAAGCGGTACAAGGGGCGTGCAGCGGTCGTGAGCGATTGCGACACGCCCTTGTTTTTGTTATGCTTTGGATAGAGAAAGAGAACAAATGAGAAGTTGATGGTTATGCCGTGCCTATACAAACGGAACTCTCTGTGACAGTGGGGAAGAGAACGTTATGAAAACACATGAGATCGATCTTAGCAAATTTCTATGCAAGGGGCATGTGTCATGCGAATGCAGGGATGGCGTTTTGCACATGACGACCCTGCGCTCTATTCCTACGCAACGGTTTGATGCGGAGCATTTATCCATCGGCTCCTACCTTTATCTTGAGGACAGATACCGTCTGCCTTTGCGCATCGATGTGACGGCAAAGATCGATGCCCCCGGGCTGTATGTCATGCTGGGTAAGGGGCATGTCAACTTTGGTACCATGTGGCAGGACAACAGGCGTATTGACGACATCGCAATGCCCGCAAGAAAGATCATACAGTTTCACAACCATATGGAATTGAATACGTACACCTCCATTTCGCTGCTGTATGGGCTGAAGGAAATGCAGGTTCTTATAAACGGGGAGGAAAGGTACCATTCCCGCCGTGAAAGGTATAGCAAGCCGGCAGCCTTGCAGGAGATGAAGCAAGAGGGCTTAACGCTTAAAATCGCATGCGACAAAATGGTAAACCTGTGCATCAGCTCGCTTTGCATCACCGAGTACGATGAGAGTTTGGAGGTCCTTCGTACAAGCGAAGAATTGCCTGCGGCGCTCACGAAAAATGAAGCTGTGCCATATGGCGAAAAGCCCGTGCTCGAAACGTGCATTTCCCGCCTTCCTAAGCAGATTCAAAATGAAATCATGAACCTGGACGGTTATCTTACAGGGCAAAAGGCGATCAAGTTCAAGCGTCAAATCGAAAAAAGCGGCAACAAGATTACTTATGTTGCCTCGGATCATGGTTTTTCGTACGCCATTTATTTGAGCAATGACTATTTTGACCATTCGCTGCAATGGTACCTCATCACAAGCGGCAAGCCCGAAACATGGCACAGAAAGGCCGATCGTATGGAGGAGACATTAAGCAGGCTTGAACAGGACGATCCGCATTTTGCAAAGCGCATGTATGGGAACATGGAGGATTGCGTCGGCTGCTACCAAACCTGTCTGGCAAGAACCCGCTATCGGTTTCATGAACAGGAGAAAACAACGTGCCATGGCAAGTTGAAGTTCAAGGCGGATCAAAGCGGTTTTGCGGATGTTCGGCGTTTTCTTGATGCGATAAGC
>DLFZ01000222.1:303-994 GCA_002482435.1 Christensenella sp. UBA7707 | reverse complement strand
CAGGAAAGCATGATCGACAAGTATCTCGAACGCGGCGAAATGTTCATTTTAGATGAGGATGGCGTAAAAGCTGAGTGCGTTGTTACGAAAGAAGCGGATGGCGTTTATGAGCTAAAAAACATAGCCGTTAAGCCCGATTACCAGCGGAAAGGCTACGGGCGGAGCCTGATAGACTTCGTGTTTTCTTATTATCCTGATTGTAACGTTATGTTTGTTGGAACCGGTGACACCCCCTCCAGCCTTACTTTTTATAAAAGGTGCGGCTTTCAAGAGTCACATCGGGTAAAGAACTTTTTTACGGACAACTATGACCACCTTATGTTTGAAAATGGGATACAGCTTGTGGATATGGTCTATTTAAAGCGGGAGCGTTAAACTCAAAAGTTACATCCGGCAAATAAAAAAGGAGCGGCACAAAGCTGCTCCTCTTTTGAAATTAAATGCCGCGCACCTTATGTTCGACAATACATTTCCGAACGGCACACCAACAGGTAACTCCTTTCAGGCACTCCCGCGGCACATCGCCTTTTCCGCTTAATGCTGCTTCCGTCAAGATCTGACATGGTTCACGGACGACAATTGCACAGGACCCGACGCTCAACATCCCTTATCGGTTCCAGACCTCACAAACGCTTGCCTCGTAAAAGGAATTCAGCCCTGCTATAGCGGATTGCAGGTACAGGGCACCGCT
>DLFZ01000222.1:0-266 GCA_002482435.1 Christensenella sp. UBA7707 | reverse complement strand
TATGCAAGAAAAATCTGAAATCAAACGCTTCCATTGTTTTGCAGTTTTTGACGCAAAAACGCGCAAACCTCTTCAAGCGCTTCGGTCGCCTCGGGGAACATGGGCGCAAGCAGCGGGAAGCAATGGAACAAACCGTCCCACACGCGGATGTGCGTTTCTACGCCCGCTTCTTTTAAGCGCTCGGCAAGCCGCACGGAATCATCAAGCAGCGTTTCTAAGTCACCTACTTCAATCATTGTGGGCGGCAGACCACTCAGCTCGCCAAA
>DLFZ01000239.1 GCA_002482435.1 Christensenella sp. UBA7707 | reverse complement strand
TGGCGATGTCTTCGAGCATGGCCTTACGCCTGTCGCCAAAGCCAGGAGCCTTGACGGCGACGCAGGTGAACGTGCCGCGCAGCTTGTTGACAATAAGGGTGGCAAGCGCTTCGCCTTCCACGTCGTCGGCGATGATGAGGAGCTTGCGGCCCTGCTGCACCACCACTTCGAGAACCGGCAGCACTTCCTGAATGTTGCTGATCTTTTTGTCGGTGATGAGAATGTAGGGGTTGTCGAGCACGGCTTCCATTTTTTCGGTATCGGTTACCATGTAGGCGGAAGCATAGCCGCGGTCAAACTGCATGCCTTCCACGACCTTAAGCTCGGTCTTCATGGTTTTGCTTTCTTCCACGGTGATAACGCCGTCGTTGCCGACCTTTTCCATGGCGTCGCTGATGAGCGCGCCGATTTCATCGTCGCCCGCGGAGATAGCGGCGACCTGTGCGATGGCCTGCTTGTTTTCAACGGGCTTGGAAAGCTCCTTGAGGCCCTTTACGGCTTCGGTCACGGCGGCCTCGATGCCGCGCTTGAGGCTCATGGGGTTTGCGCCAGCAACAACGTTCTTCATGCCTTCGCGGATCATGGCCTGCGCAAGGAGGGTAGCAGTGGTGGTACCGTCGCCAGCAACGTCGTTTGTTTTGGTGGCGACTTCTTTAATAAGCTGTGCACCCATGTTTTCAAACGGGTCTTCCAGCTCAATTTCCTTGGCGATGGTTACGCCGTCGTTTACGATGATGGGGGCGCCGTACTTTTTATCGAGTACAACGTTGCGGCCCTTGGGCCCGAGGGTGATTTTTACGGTATCCGCAAGGGCGTTCATGCCCCTTTCAAGAGAGCGGCGGGCTTCCTCGCCGTATTTGATCTGCTTTGCCATTTGCGTTACTCCTCCTTATTTACTCTACGACCGCAAGAATGTCGTTTTGACGCACAACGGTGTATTCCTGACCGTCAAGCTTGATTTCGGTGCCGGAATATTTGCTCAGAATCACCCTGTCGCCCACTTTGACGTACATGGTGATTTCCTTGCCTTCCACAACACCGCCCGGGCCTACGGCGATTACTTCGGATACCTGCGGCTTTTCCTTGGCGCTGCCGGTGAGAATGATGCCGCTCTTGGTGGTTTCCTCAGCCTCGATGCTCTTCAAGACGACGCGATCCGCGAGGGGTTTGAGTTTCATGGTATAGCCTCCTTACATGTATGGTAAAGTATGGATTTGATTGCTTTGTTAGCACTCTAAACTTCCGAGTGCTAACACAGTTGTTATCATAGCGCAAGCCGCCGTGCTTTTCAACCGTCTGCGGCATTTTTTCACATTTGTTTCGCAATTTTTAAAGGGTTGCCAATTTTTACATTTTTGTTGGCAACGGCTGCTTTTGCGCTCACACACTAACATATTTTGCCTGATCGTGTTATAATTCATGCAACGCCACGCGCCATAAATTTACAGTTTCGGAGGGAAGCACATGCGGGAATGGACGAAATGGGACGAGCGCTTTATGGAGCTTTCTAAAACCATAGGCACCTGGTCGAGTTGCTACCAGCAAAACCGCAAAATCGGTGCGGTGATCGTGCGCAACAAACGCATCCTCACCACAGGCTATAACGGCGCGCCCGCAGGCGTAACAAGCTGCGTGGAACGCGGCGAGTGCATGCGCCGCAAGCTCAACATCCCATCCGGCACTCAGCACGAGCTATGCTATGCCATTCATGCCGAGCAAAACGCCATCATCCAAGCAGCGAAGCTCGGCGTTACCATTGAGGGCGCAACCATGTACTGCACGCACCAGCCCTGCGTGATCTGCGCGAAAATGATCGTCAACTCCGGCATTTCCCGCGTCATCTACGGCGAGGGCTACCCCGATGAGTTTTCCCTTCGCATTTTTGAAATGGCGAACGTGGAGCTTTTGAAGTTTGAATAACGGAACCAGATGGGGTGCCGATGCGTTTCATAGACAACGAACACTTTTTTGAAAGGAAGATTTGATTTATGAAGCGTTTGAAGCTTTTGCCACTTGCTCTCGCTGCGCTGATGCTGGTTTCCTGTGCCCCTGTTGACAGCGGCACACCGAGTTCCCCAACGGAAGCGCCGGGCATCCTCCCTGCGGCTTACGAATCCGGCACGGTACTTTCCGCCCCCACCTATCCAAAGGGCATCGGCTATGAGGATTACGAAGCGCAATCTGCCGCCCGCGAGGAGATCGACGAGAATTACCTTGCGGGGGTACGCGCGTTTCTCATCAAGAGTGCCACGCTTTCCCTTTCCGATACGGAAGGCAAAAATGCGCTCGTTTCCCCTGCTAGCCTCTTCTTCGCGCTCGCTATGGCAACCGAAGGCGCATCCGGCACCACGAAAGAGCAGCTGCTAAACGCGCTCGGCACAGACGAGGCGCTTTTAAGAAGCGAAACCGCCAAGCTTTTCCGCAGGCTCTATTTCGAGAATGAGGTGGGAAGCTTCAAGGCCTACTATTCCGCTTGGCTCGATGGGCGCGCCGACTTTGACGATGCGACACTCCAGACCCTTGCGGACAGCTACTACGCCTCTTGCATTGCGGCGGATTTTACGGGAACCGCCTACAAAAAGCAGATCGCAGACTGGATTTATGATCGCACCAATGGCCTTCTGGGCGGCGACCCTAGCGCGTTCGAGGTCGATCCCGCTACGCTGATGCTGTTGATCAACACCCTCTACTACAAAGACCAGTGGATGTCGAAGTTCAACGAGGAAAACACCGCCGCCGCGGACTTTCACAATGCGGATGGCAGCAGCGCGAGCTTTGACTTTTTAAACGGCACGCGCTCGGGCAGCTTCCAGCAGACAGACGCGTTTCTCTCTTCCTCACTGCTGCTGAAAAACGGCAGCATCCGCTTCGTTTTGCCAAACGA
>DLFZ01000134.1:9958-10769 GCA_002482435.1 Christensenella sp. UBA7707 | reverse complement strand
GGTGACCGCCTTACCGACGGACTCACGAAAATGATTGAAGAACGAAAGCTACCGTTTGTTGCTTATAACGTCGGCTCCATTTGCCATTTGGATACGGTAGGTACGCTGCATTTTGCCATCCGCTGGTCAAAACCCTGGCAGATTCCAAGTATCCTTAAAGAAACCTCCGTGCGGAAAAAGGAAATGCAGCACATGGGCGCTGCCTATATGGCGGAAGGGCTCGTTACGCTCGCCGGCAACCGCATGTATACAAGTGCAGCCTACACGGAAGAAGATATCGATACCGCGCTTGCGGCGTTTGGCCGCGTGTTTGATACCATTGAGGCAATCTCATGACAAACGAAAATAAAGCACGGCAATCCGTCGCGGACACAGGGCGCATTCTTCTTCAGGAAGGGCTTGTTGCCCGCACGTGGGGCAACATCAGCTGCCGCATCGACGACGTGACGTTTGCCATTACCCCAAGCGGCCTAGGCTACGAAGCCATGACAGCCGACGACGTTGTTGTTTACAACTTGGCAAACGATACATGGAGCGGCACGCGAAAGCCGTCCTCGGAAAAAGGCGTGCACATTGAGGCATACCGCCGGTTTCCGGATGCCGGCTTCGTGATTCATACGCATCAAACCTATGCCTCGGCGCTCGGTCTTGCAGGTTTTGAAGTGCTTTCTCTTACGGAAGCGGAAGCGGGGCAGCTTAACGGTGTGGCGCTTGCAAAATACGGCCTCCCGGGTACAAAGCATTTAAGGGGCAATGTCACCGCGGCACTTTCAAGTGGCGCGCACGCGGTGCTGATGGCGCAGCACGGGGC
>DLFZ01000134.1:355-9945 GCA_002482435.1 Christensenella sp. UBA7707 | reverse complement strand
AGGCAAGGCTTCTTGAAAGCGCATGTAAGCGCGCGTGCCGCGGTTTGCCGCAGGAGCCCGTGGCGTTTGACAATAGGCTCACAGAACTAACGGAAAAAATGCGCGGTGAGTTTACGTATGTCGCCTGTACTGCCGCGCCTGCCGTTTTCAAAGCGGCACAATCAAAAAGAGCCTACCGCGCGCAGCTCGACGATATGGCACAGATGATTGGCGCTAAGCTTACTGTTGTAAAAGCGGAGCCGGAGGCGATCAAAGCGGCTTTATGTACCAAAAGCGCTGTGCTTGCCGAAGGGCTTGGCGCAATTTGCCGTGCCAATACGAAAGGGGATTGCGACGCGCTTTTGCTGCTTGTTGAAAAAGCGTGCGTTGGTTTTCTCCATACGCAGGCACTTCATGTTTCCGCTGCGCTTTCCCCTCTCGACACAGTACTGATGCGTGTGGTATATAAGAAGAAATACTCGAAAAAAATCGGAGGCTGACATGGAAGCAAAAAGGCATAAGGAGTTTTTCAGAACTTTAAAATTCGTGTTGTTTTCTGCGAGCGCGGGCATTATAGAACTCGTCAGCTTTACGCTGTTCAACGAACTTCTGTATTTGCCTTACTGGTTTGGCTACCTAACCGCGCTTGTTTTGTCGGTGCTTTGGAATTTTACGCTCAACAGGCGCTACACCTTTCAATCGGCTAGCAATGTGCCCGTGGCAATGCTGAAGGTATTTGCCTATTACTGCGTGTTTACGCCCGTTACCACGCTTCTTGGCAATCATCTTGTTGAAACGCTTCGATGGAACGAATACCTTGTTACGGGCATGAGCATGGCACTTAACCTCGTAACCGAGTTTTTGTACGATAAATATTTTGTATTTCGTAACACCATCGATACCAACGACATTGCCCTCAAAAAGAAAGCGCATGAGCAGGAAGGTATTGTGGATGAGGGCAAAGCATAAACACATGGAAAGATCATGGCAAACCGCTTTCCGGGCGATTTGCACAAAGGAGCCTTTCTAAAAAACGCTGCGAAATAGCGCCGTTTTTGTACGCGAACGGCATTTGGTATAGGAACACGCCTGAATGCGAAAGGGGATTTGCTGTATGAAGTTTAAAATGATCCACGAAAACTACAATGTTTTTAACCTCGAGGACTCGCTTGCTTTTTATAAAAAGGCGCTCGGTCTTACCGAAAAAAGGCGTAAGGTTGCGCAGGACGGTTCCTATATTCTCGTGTTCATCGGCAACGATGAAACCGACTTTGAAATGGAGCTCACTTGGCTTCGCGATTGGGAAAAGCCTTACGAGCTTGGCGATAACGAAATTCATCTGGCTTTCCGTGCCGATGATTTTGAAGCCGCGCACCGCTTGCACGAGGAGCTGGGCTGCATCTGTTTTGAAAACAAGGACATGGGTATTTATTTTATCGAGGATCCTGATGGGTACTGGCTTGAGATTCTTCCGCCGAAGCGGTAAGGCGGCTCAACCGAAAGGAGCATCGATTGGAACAGGTTGTTATTTTAAGCGTGCCATTTTGCTTTTCCGGCGTGGAAGATAAGATCCATCCGGTTGTCCTCGTAGACGACGCGCATATGGTACTTGTCGATTGCGGCTATACAGGCTCGCTCCCCGCGTTTGAACATGCGTTTGAGAAAAACGGTCTTAGCATAAGCCAATTGACGCATGTGTTCATTACCCACCACGACCACGATCATATGGGCGCGCTTGCGGCGCTGAAAGAGAGATATCCGCATGTTCGTGTTTTAGCAGGGGAAGAGGAGGCGCCTTTTGTTGCGGGAGAGCGGAAGTCCCCGCGCTTGCAGCAGGCTGAGGAACTTCAAGAGCGCCTGCCCGAAGCGCAAAAGCCGTTTGGCGAAGCCTTTCTTTCGGTTTTGCAAAATGTTTTACCCGTTTATGTGGATGAAACGGTAAAAGACGGGCAGGTTTTTCCGTGGTGTGGAGGCTGCACGGCCGTCGCAACGCCGGGGCATACACCCGGCCACTTTTCTCTTTACGTCAATAAGACCGGCGATTTTATCACCGGCGACGCAGCCGCACTTGAAAATGGCATACCGGTCGTAGCAAATCCGCAGTTTACACTTGATTTTGCGCGGGCGCAAGCGTCCCTCCAAAAACTTTTAGAGTTCGGAGCAAAGCGGCTTATTTGCTACCACGGCGGCGTGTATGTGCTGTAAGCGATGGCTTGTAATTACAAAAGCCTGTCGGAGGAGTTCAAAACTCTTTGGACAGGCTTTTTTTCGTTGGCATATGGTTTCATTCTCAGTTTTATCGACGTATCAAGCCGGTTTAACAAGTTCCTTCCGTCAGCGCCCGTATTGCTTCGCGCTGCTCCGCTTCGTTATGGGTACCCGTCAAAAAAATAAGCGTATCGTTGGTGCGTAGCAGCGTATCCCCTTTGGGGGTGATATCCTTACCTTCTCGTTGTACCGCAATCAGCAGGCAATCGTGGGGCAAAGGGAGTTCCCGCACGAACCTTCCGGCGGCGTGCGCTCCAAGGTGCACGACTGCTTCTACGGTGATTTTCTTGCCTTCGTCCGGCAAAGTCTTGCCTTTTTGCTCTCTGATCATATTCTCCAAAAGCGCGTCGTAAACGGGTACGCTCCTTAAAAGATCAGCCGTTGCACTGGCGATTACCGCAATCAAAACAAGCGGCAATAGATTTCCGAAAGAACCCGTCATTTCCAAAAGCAGAACAACACCTGTTAGCGGCGCGCGTACGATGGCGGCAAAAAAGCCCGCCATGGCGAGAATGATAAGGTTGTTATATAGTGAAGCGTCGAGGTTGAACCACGCCACTGCGGCATCGCCAAAAAGTGCGCCGATGAGCGCTCCCAAGATGAGAAGCGGAAAGAATATACCGCCCGGCGCTCCCGAAGAAAAACTGAACATGGAAAACGCAAATTTTACCGCAAGAATTAAGAACAAAAACGAAAAACTCGACGAAAGGTTGAGGTGCTCAAGAACTGTATGCCCTCCGCCAAGCGCAACAGGAAACAAAAGACCCACTGCACCGGCGATGAGAAACGGTATCATCACGCGAAGGAAAACGCTTTTAATCTTTTTATATAGGCGCTGCGTCGCAATCAGCACAAAATTGTAAAATACACCCGCTCCGCCCAAAACAATGCCGAGCACACAAACCATCCAGTATGCCTGCATAGGAAGCGCGCTTTGCGTGGGAAACGAAAAAATCGGCGCTGCGCCAAAAACGAGCCGTGCAAGAAAATCCGCTGCCACGGAAGCGACCGTCGTGCACAATAGCACGATAGGGGAAATGTATTTAAAAATTTCCTCTACAGCAAACATCACGCCCGCAAGCGGCGCGTTGAATGCTGCTGCAAGACCCGCGCTCGCGCCTCCAGCAATCAGGTATTTGCGCTCCACACGCGTTACACTCAAACGCTTGCCGATGCCTTCGGCAATGCTTGCGCCAAGCTGAATTGAGGGGCCTTCGCGGCCCAGCGAAAGCCCCGCGAGAATCGCGAGCGCACCGCCTGCAAACTTCGACCAAAGCGTACCGAACCAAGGAAAACGAAAATGTCCAAGCATGATGCCCTTGATTTGCGGAATGCCGCTGCCGCTGATTTGGCGATGCCTGTTTACAAGCGCTCCCGTCAGGAAGCCAATCCCCCCAAGGCATAAAAAAAGCAGCGGAATAAGGAAAGGATGGAGGCGAAAATAGCCGTAGATCAACAACGAAAATTCTTCCATTTGTGTGAGTGCAAAGCGGTAAAGCACAACCACCGCTCCTGCCGCCACACCTACAAGCAGGCTTTTCCATAGCACGGAAACGCGTTGTGCTTGCGTATCCAACACCGCTGCATAATTGTTCAGTTTCTTTTTCATAAAAACCTCCGATTTTTGCACACGGCATTTATTATACTACAAATCGGTGCAAATTGAAGAATTTTACTCAATAAGAAAGCTGGTTTGGGGCGATAATGCCGCAATCCCTTGTGAAAATCGACCAACTTTTAGCAAACTTTCACAGCTGTGGCACTTGCGAATTGTTTTGGCTATTGCTACTATGGATATATCTTGCATTTCTCATGTTCTCAAACCGGGAAGATTTCCGCGGCAAAGCGGCAACATCAACATGGCTGAGGGGTAGAAGATGGATTCTGAAAAAGAAATAACGGATGTAATTTCGAGAATCAAACAGAACATCGCGCGTGTCATCGTGGGGAAGGAGCGCGTGGTCGACATGGTGTTGATTGCTCTGATCTGCGGCGGGCATGTTTTGATTGAAGACGTGCCGGGCCTTGGAAAGACGACGCTTGTTGCCGCGCTTGCCCGTTCGCTCGCATGCTCGTTTCGCCGCATTCAGTTTACGCCCGATGTATTGCCTTCCGACATTACCGGGTTTACGAGCATCAACATCAAAACCGGAGAACGCGAGGTAAACTTCGGTGCGGTGATGGCGCAAATCGTGCTGGCCGATGAAATCAACCGAACCAGCCCCAAAACACAATCGAGCCTTCTTGAAGTGATGCAGGAAGGGCAGGTGACCATTGACGGCATCAGCTACCCTGTTCCGCAGCCCTTCATGGTACTTGCCACGCAAAACCCCGTGGAGCTGATCGGTACCTATCCGCTGCCGGAAGCGCAGCTTGACAGGTTCCTTCTTAAAATTTCCATAGGGTACCCGCAGCGCGAGGAAGAAATGAGCATTTTAAAGCGCAACATGGGCGAAAACCCGCTTTCAAGCCTTACAAGTGTGGTAAGCGCGCAGGATATTCTTTTGCTGCGTGAAAAGCACAGAGAAGTTTTGTGCGCGCAGCCGATTCTTGAATACATCGTTTCCATTACCAATGCCTCGCGCGAAAGCGATAAGATCCTGCTTGGGATAAGCCCGCGCGGCTCCCTTGCACTTATGAACGCCGCCATGGCAAACGCCATGCTCAGCGGCCGCCGTTATACGCTGCCGGACGATGTGCAAGCCATGGCGGAACCCGTGCTTGCACATAGGCTCGTGCTGCAGCCGCAGGGCAGCCAACGAAAAGAAACGCCGCAAACGGTCTTGCATGGCATTCTCCGCTCTGTCAAAGTGCCGAGCATCACATGAAACTGACACGCGTTGTTTTTTACATCACCATGGGTATTTGCCTGCTTGCGGGAATGTACACGGGGCTTCGCGTGTACTATTTCGTGTTCTTCTCGCAGCTTTGTGCAATCCTTGCAATGCTTTTCACCAATCTTTGGACGATCTACGCATTTACCTACAAGCAGGAGCTCGCCAAAAAATGCTGCGTCAAGGGCGACGGCGCGCTGTTGCATCTGGAAATCAAAAATGAGCGTCCTGTTCCGCTGTCCTTAATGGAGGTGCACATCGATGTTGTTTCCGTTCGGCACAAAACGGATTTGATGTTTAGCCTTGCACCATTTTCCGGGAAGGAATTTGATCTCCCGCTTGCGCTTCCCTATCGCGGAATCTACCACGTCGGGATGACAGGCATTAAAATTACCGATATTTTCGGGCTTACGACGCTGCGCTTTGATATGCGCTGGCTGCCTTACTACCGTATGGCGGAGCTTACGGTGTATCCGAAAGCTGCGGTTGGGAGCGTCACAAACGCAAATTTGGTCGATGCGAAGCTTTTCGGCAACACCTATTTGAAGCAGGCGGAGCTTGGGGAAAATGTGGCAGGCGCCGCGCTTTACCAAAAGGGTGACCCGCTTAAGCGCATTCACTGGAAGAAATCAGCGCAGCAGGGTCAGCTTTACATCAAGCAATACGAGTTGCCGGAACGCGAACGCGTGCTTTTGCTTTTGGATAGCTCGCTTTTCAAGCTCACGGGCGAGGAGGCACTGATCTATTGCGATACGCTTTGTGAGTGTGCGGCAAGCCTTGCGCTTCACAGCCTTTCGCGCGACCGTGTGGTACGGCTGATTACAAGCGCCGCGCCGAGCAAGCAAGAGGAGTATATACACATTTCGCACCTTGAACGCTTGCAACAGCACCTTGCGTCTCTCTCCTTCCGAGGGAATGAGGATTTGACGCTCGCTGTTGCCAAAGCTTGCACTTCGGTGGGCGCGGCACGTGCGCTTTTTGTGTTGACGCGCGAAACGTCGCCCGCGCTTAACGAGGCGCTCGAACGTGCGCTTCTGGCGTTCCCTTCGGTCACTTTGGTGCTTTGCGGCGGCGCACGCTCAGGTGGGCGTATCCATACGCTTTATGTGGAGCCGGGCTGCGATGCTGCAATGGCATTGGAAGGAATCGGTTGAAGCTATGAAAAACAACGCGAAAATCGCCGCATATTTGACCGATGTTCTATGTTCTTTGCTTTTGGCCACGGTGGTCAATGCGGCTCTTTTTGCGCTTGCTTTTGTGGAAGCAACGCTTTGGGGCTGCTTTTTTGCGACCGCGCTTGCACTTGCACTTTGCGTGCTTTCTTCGCGCAAGTGGTGGATATTTCCGGCAATGCTCGTGTTTGCCGCGGCTGTAATCGGTCTTGCGGCGGCATTTCGAACGGACGAAAGCGCGGCTTCCAAAACCTACGATTTTCTGCGCGGCCTTTTTTTCGGTGTTGCGCAGGATGGGAGAATTGCACAAGCTGGTGCGCCGTTTTCAGCACTGACGGTTCTTGCCCTTCCAATAACCGCAATTTCCTTTTTCTATTACCGCAAAGGTTTCTTTTGGGGCATTCTCCCTCTGGTGCTGATCGCGTGCGTTTTTGTTTTATACAAGCGGCAGGGTGGCGAGCACCTTGTGACGGTTGCGTGTTTGTGCATACCTGTGCTGCTGGTTTCCCTCGCAAAGGCGACGGGGCTTCGGATCGACGCTGCGCTTGTGAGCGAGGAAAATCTTTTTACGCGCATACTTCCGGCGTTTGCGGTGGTGTTTGCGCCGCTGATCGTAATGGCGTCGCTGTTTTTGTCGCCGGTAGACGACGGCTATTGGCGCGTGGATGCCTTTAAATACTTTGTGGATGACATCAATGACGCGGCGCACGGAAGCACCACACCGTTTGCGTCGTTTGGCATCAAAGATACAGGCTTCGCACCGCTGGGGAGCANNTCGGAAACATCAAAATCGATAACACCCTTGTGATGACGGTGACCACAAATTACCCCATACGCTTAGGAGGCGCCGTTTACAACGGCTACGACGGAAAAACCTGGTACGACGCAGGGAATGTGGACTCATACCGTTTTCAAGGCATGATTTGGAACAACCGACGTGAGGATGCGTTTTTCCTGCACTGTCCCATTGGGGGTGAATCGGAAGCGGCGCTTTATAAAAAGCTGACCACAAACATAAAGGTGAGCATCGATTATGCGCCGTCGGGCAATGCATTTTTCGTAGCGGGGCAACTTCGCTCTCTAAGCAACAGCAACAGTTACAGCGCCGAAATTTACTTTACCTCGCAGGGTGAGGTAAATTCCTCGCGCAAGCGTAAGTCGCTATACTACGAGTTTAGCACCACGGTTTTTCGGCGCGATGCGGAAGAGTTCGACGATAAATTTCTTGCGCTCGAAGCGCTTATGGTGGACGATTCGGACCCGCAATACAATTCCGTGTGCGCTAACAACTTGTATCTGCCCGAAGGGCTTCCGTCCTCCGTGTATGAAACCGCAGAGGCGATTACCGCAGGGCTTACTTCGCCTTACCAAAAGGCGTGCGCCATTGAAGCATGGCTTGCGCAAAACTGCATCTATACACTTACGCCTGGCGTTCCGCCTGAGAATACGGATTTTGTTGAATATTTCCTCAACACGCGCAGGGGGTATTGCGTCTATTACGCAAGCGCCATGGCGGTGCTTGCACGCTGCGAAGGGCTTCCTTCGCGGTTTGTTATGGGCTATGCCCTAAGGCGAAACGATGCGTATCCGGATTCGCCAAATGCCTACGTTGCCACAAATGCTACAGCGCACGCGTGGACGGAAATTTATTTCAAGGGGATCGGATGGGTGGTATTTGATCCTACGGATTGGGATTTTCAAGAGTCCACTTCTTTTACCGCGTTTCAGGCACCGCAAGTTACGGCAAGCCCCGAAGAAACGCCTGTGCCGGAGGAAGCGCAGGAACAACCGCCGAGCGCGGCCCGTACACTTACCCCGCAGGAAAAGGCAACGCTCATAGTGGTGCTTGCCGTGTTCGTATTGCTGTGCATGTTTGTGCTGCTTCGCACGACGCTTCTCCTTTCCCCAAAAGAGACGCAGTACAAATGGTTTTATAGAAAATATCATGGTAAAACGCCGGAAATGCTCAGCGCGTGTTTTTTGAAGCTGACGCGTCAGGCGGGGTTCTTGGGGGTGACTCTAAAAACCGGGGATACCATTACTAGGTTCGCACAACAGCTCGATGAACGCTGCGGCGGCAGTGCGGCAGCCGAGGCCTGCGAGGCAATCTCCCTATGGCTGTACGCGCTCGTAGAACCCACACCAAGCGACGTTATGCGTTTTTGTGCGCTCAATGCCGCGCTGGAGCGGCGTATCAAAGCCGAAATGAAACTTTTGCCTTATCTTCTTAGGCGTGTATTGACGGGGAGATGAAAGAAGCATATAAAGCCCGTGGGAATCAATCCCGCGGGCTTTTTGCTGCGCGCTGCGGTTTTACCCGCACCGCTTTGCAAGTTCGGAAATTTCGGAGAACTTTTCCATAATGTACGAGTAATTTTTGCGGATGTGCGGCAAGGTACAGGTACTGCAATCCTTGATACCGTTTTCGGTATAGCTGAAATTGCCGCCGCAGCGCTCGCCGAGCGCATAAAGCGGGCAGTAGCAGAAAAGGCAGTTAAAATTGTCAGGATCGTCGGTTTTATGGCAGGGGAAAAACTCGCATGCTTTGTGGCAGAAAAACGAGTAGTTGCAACCCTGCGGTTTTTTTTGCAAGAGCGGGGTATCTGCCATAGAATTCTCCTTTTCAGCAAACATGTTGTAAAGCGCTCCTCAAAAATTCACACTAAGAAACCGACCCGCGGTAACCAAGCTCCCGCGAAATGGCACGTGCCGCGTCACGCACAAGCGATGCGGCGTTCAAAAAATCCTCTTCTGAAGTGCGGCGAAACATGCCGATCACGCCAATCGCATACTTTGGATCACCGCTCGCGTCAAAAATAGGCGATGCCGCAGCGCGAAGGCCAATGCGGTTTTCGCCGTCTTCTACGGCATATCCCTGCTCGCGCACATTAATAAGCGCCGCTTCCATATCCTCAACGGAGGAGAGTGTGTGCGGGGTAAGGGAAGGCATACCCGCCGCACGAAGAAGCGCCTTTGTTTGCGCGGCGGGGAGAAACGCAAGAAGCGCCTTACCAGATGCGGTGCTGTGGAGGGGGAGCCTGTCGCCAACCTCTGTTACAACGCGCAGCGAACGGTTGGTATCCGCACAATCCAAAATGAGAAGCTCAGATTTGTCGATCGTTGAAAGCTGAACCGATTGCCCTGTTTGAAGCGCAATGTTTTGCATGTGCACCCGCGCGACGGAAAGAATGTTCCACGACGCGCTTACAGCACTTCCAAGCTCAAACAAACGCATGCCCAAACGGTACTTGCCATCTGCTGCCTGCTCGATGTAGCCCGCTTCGCGAAGCGGGGCAAGCAAGCCGTGTACGGTGCTTTTTGGCATTTCGGTATATTG
>DLFZ01000134.1:0-310 GCA_002482435.1 Christensenella sp. UBA7707 | reverse complement strand
CGTATGGCTTTTCCAACCGATTTTACATGAAGCGGACGATCCGGCATAACAGCTCCTTTTTTCTTTCAGCATACACCAAAAACCCATTGCATGACAAGTCAAATATTCGGCGATAGAGTACAAACATTCGCCATTGACGAATGCGATGTGTTGTATAAGCGCGGATTCTCCTATAAGATGAGTATGTGATACTTTTTCGAGAATAACGAGGACGCATGCACAAAGAAGAACCCGTTTCCGCTAAGAAAATATCCGCTCAGCCGGCTTTTGCGCTGCTTCATAAGCGTGCAGTGCGAAGCCTTGTTTTGCT
>DLFZ01000169.1:25769-27549 GCA_002482435.1 Christensenella sp. UBA7707 | reverse complement strand
CGTGCGAAAAGAAAGCGGCAGCAAAAATCAATTAACATATGTATGGAGGTACATTAGGCATGAAAGATTTGACAGGAACCAAAACACTCAAGAACCTTGAAACCGCTTTTGCCGGTGAAAGCATGGCGCGTAACAAGTATACGTATTATGCTTCCGCTGCAAGGAAAGAAGGGTTTAACCAGATCGCGGACATTTTTGAAGAAACCGCTTCCAACGAAAAAGAACACGCAAAGCTTTGGTTCAAGTGGCTTCACGGCGGCGCAGTTCCCACCACCGACGTCAACCTGAAGGACGCCGCCAGCGGCGAAAATTACGAATGGACCGAAATGTACGCCCAGTTTGCCAAAGAAGCAGCCGAAGAAGGCTTTACTGAGCTTGCCGCGTCGTTCAAGATGGTTGCCGCCATTGAGAAGGAGCATGAAGGCCGTTACCTCAAGCTTCTTGAGAAGGTCGAACAGGGCAAGGTGTTCTCCTCCGACGGCACCAAGGTCGCTTGGAAGTGCGCCAACTGCGGCCATATCCATTTCGGCGAAAAAGCCCCCGAAATTTGCCCGGTCTGCAAGCATCCCAAGGCCTATTTCGAGCTCCGCGCTGAAAACTACTAAGATTTTCGCAACCAAGAGGCCGTGTTCCCTTCGGAACGCGGCCTCTTTTCTTATCATCAAAGTGACTGACACCACTTTGTTGAAGTTTACAGGAATCGCCTGCGAAAGGCCGCATTCCAAGTGTCCGAAGGCGTCTCCCGCTGAGGGCTGCTTTTCGCACGATCGGCACTTTCTGAGAAGAAAGCCTTGCACCGCAAGGCTTAGCGCTCGTGCCGCACATACCGCCACTCGCGAACTTTGCCTCCGCAGGGCGAAGCCGAAGCGCCGCCGGTGGCGGATGAAGCGAGGCGAAAGCCCAGTGAGAAAAGAAGTATTGCGATTATAAGAGCAAACCAACCATTGCGAACTGCGAAATGCGCCCCGAGCCCCCAAGGATGGCTTCCGCAACCAAAAGGCCGCGTTCCCTTCGGGACGCGGCCTCTTTTCTTGCCTTATTGTGTTTTGCGTACACTATTGCATGGAGAGCATTTCCACGCGCAACACCTTGATGATGTGTTTTTCGAGTCTTGAAATGTAGCTTTGCGAAATGCCAAGCATATCCGCTACCTGCTTTTGTGTGTATTCTCGCTGGCCCTTTAACCCAAAGCGCAGCTCCATGATCTGCTTTTCCCGCGGGGTAAGCTTTTTCATGGCAAGCACAAGAAGATCCTTATCCACCTCGTCCTCGATGTTACGGCATACAACGTCGCCTTCCGTGCCGAGAATGTCAGAGAGCAAAAGCTCGTTGCCATCCCAATCCACATTCAGCGGTTCGTCGAGTGATACCTCAAGCTTCAGACGGCAACTCCGCCTTAAATACATGAGGATTTCGTTTTCGATGCACCGGGAGGCATAGGTGGCAAGCTTGATGCGTTTTTGTGTGTCGAAGGTGTTCACGGCCTTTATCAGCCCTATGGTACCGATGGAGATGAGGTCTTCAATGCAGACCCCCGTATTTTCGAATTTGCGCGCGATGTAGACCACCAGACGAAGGTTTCGCTCGATCAACGTTTGCTTCACGCTTTCGTCGCCATTTGCGAGGCGCGTAATAAGCTCCGTCTCTTCCTCTTTTCCAAGCGGCGGAGGCAGTGCTTCGCCGGAGTTGACATAGCAAATCTCCTGAATCAGATCGAAGCGGATATAAAGTTCATATAAAAACTGCCGGAATTCCTGAAGCATGGCTTCCTCCTTGCCTT
>DLFZ01000169.1:16577-25727 GCA_002482435.1 Christensenella sp. UBA7707 | reverse complement strand
CGCCGTAGGCGGAACCAGCGCGCCGCCACACTTCATAGGAGCGGGCGCCAAAGCGACAAGCGCATTGAGCCTTGCTCCCGTGGCACAATCGATCAACGCATCCGGCGCAAAAGCATACAGCACCGTTTCGCTTCCGGTCGCACCCCGAGCCGGTACCGGCAGTCCGCTGCAAGGCGGAAAACCTTTCGCGTAAAACACCACCACAGGAAGCGCGCTCAACGGTTCCGTTAGAAAATTGCCCGTGTCCACGATGCCATCAAGCAAATACTCTTTTTGTCCGTGGCATAGCTTGAGCCGTACATGCACGGCACTTTTCAAGTTCCTTGCAAGCACCGTGCGCAGCGCACGCGGCAAAAACGATGCCGCCAGAGCCCCCACGAGCGCCGCGCGAAGCGGAACCGACGCCAGAAGGAACCCGTTTTTCATGCCGCCTCCCATGGCAAGTGCAAGGCAAATGCAAAGCCCGCCCGTAAGGAAGGCCGCAAAAAATAGGCACAGCGTATGGGTGAAGTACGCACGCACCGTTTTGAACGGCAGCGCAAACGTCATGACAAGCCCCGTGATCAGCTTAAACGGCAACAGACCCATAACAGGGTACGAAAATGCGACCGCAGCATACAGCGCACCGCCAAAGGAAAACGCAAGCATGCGCCAAAACGGTATTTTGGAGGAACACATTGCCGCCGCCGCGCGCAGCATCAGCGCGTTCATCACGGCATTGTCCAGCAGGAAAAGCTCCAGCCACACGCTCCGCCACCCCCGTTGCGGGTACTATAACATACGCTTTTTGAAGAATATGTAGAACCGATGACGCGCATATATGCTCTCTGTGTCGAATTGGGCGCACGCCGCAAAACGGCATACTTTTGCGATAAAAAGAAAAAATGCTCGGTTCTAACCGAAGGAATAGCAAAAAAAACGCCGCACGGAAAACCGTGTGGCGTTTCTTTAATCTTTGAAAGCTTGTTATGGCTCAATCCTTGTTTCGTAGAAAGCTTGGCAGATCGAGGTTGTTTTTCTCCTTGGGGTTGTACTCTTCCTTGAAAATATCCGATTTGGTGTAATGCGGGGTCACATCCTCCCCTTCGGGAAGGGGTGAGGTATAATCAGGCGTTTTGGTACGCGGACGGTTCCAGAAATCGTTTCGCGCAAGGTTCGAGGGATCCTTCAGGGTACGCTGCTGCGTCCGCACCGAATCCTGGGGCACCGCCTGCTGCTGCCTAGCCTCAGCGGTTTCCTGCTGCTGTGCCTGCGGAGCGTCCTTGCTTTCAAAGCCCGTGGCGATTACGGTAATGCGCACGGCATCGCCCATTTCGTCGTCGATGCCCGCGCCCCAGATGATGTTCGCTTCGGAGTCCGCATATTCCTGAATGAGCTTAGCCGCATCGCGCGTTTCGTGCAAACCGAAATCCGGCCCGCCGGTGATGTTGACAAGCACGCCCTTTGCGCCATTGATGGAGGTTTCTAGAAGCGGGCTTGCGACCGCCTGTTTGGCAGCCTCGACGGCGCGCTTTTCGCCCGACGCGATACCGATGCCCATGTGCGCCATGCCCTTTTCACGCATGATGGTGCGCACGTCCGCAAAGTCAAGGTTGACCATGGCAGGCACCGCGATCAAATCGCTGATGCCTTGAATACCTTGACGGAGCACGTCATCCGCAATGCGGAACGCTTCGATGAGGCTTACGTTGCCAACCGTATCAAGAAGCCTTTCGTTGGGGATGGTGATCAGGGTATCCACGCTTTCCTTGAGCGCCGCTATGCCGCGCTGGGCATTGTTCATGCGTACCCTGCCTTCAAATTCGAAGGGCTTTGTTACCACGCCGATGGTGAGAATTCCCAAGGATTTCGCGCATTCGGCCACGATGGGTGCAGCACCCGTTCCTGTGCCGCCGCCCATACCGGCGGTGATAAAGATCATGTCCGCGCCCTTTACAGCCTGTGCGATTTCATCCTTGCTCTCATTGGCAGCCTTTTCCCCAATTTCCGGATTTGCCCCGGCTCCAAGCCCTTTNNCGCCCATGCCGGCGGTGATAAAGATAAGATCTGCCCCCTTGAGCGCTGCGGTAATGCTGTCGCGGCTCTCCTCGGCGGCCTTGCGGCCAACGTCAGGATCTGCGCCCGCTCCAAGCCCCTTGGTGAGCTTTTCGCCGACCTGAATCTTCTGGTTTGCGCGCGAAAGATAAAGCGCCTGCTTATCCGTATTGATGGAGATGAACTCCACGCCGCGCAAGCCGTACTGGATCATGCGGTTCACGGCGTTGTTCCCCGCGCCTCCCACACCAACCACTTTGAGTTGTGCGAACTGGCCGCTTTCAAAATCCAGCTCTAAACCAATGGGCATACGCTTTCCTCCTATTTCTCAAAAAAATCCCGAAGAACTCCGATAATTCCGCCGCGTTGCGAAGAACCCTCCAGCCGCGACTGGCCTGCATCGCCACCTGCGTGTATCACAAAATCCATCACCGAAAATGCGGAAGCGTAATTTGGGGAGCTCAGCCGCGGCATCCACGGCATGCGCACCTCCACGCCTACGCCGATGCACCTTTCAAAAAACTCCGCGCTGCCGCGCATAAGCGCAACACCGCCGCCGGTAAGGTAAATGGGAGGCTTAAAGGCTTCCTCCACGCCCATTTCCCTGAGCGCTTCCACGACAAAGCCCGCAAGCTCGCGGCTCCTTGCCTCGACGATGAACTGAATGGCTTCATGATCCACGCGAAGCATACCGCCGCCGGGCATCTTTACGATATCTATGCTGTCCTGATAATCAAGGGAATAAACATAACGGCGTTTGATATTCTCTGCAACCGGCACGCTCAACCGAAGGCCGTAGGCGATATCCGAAGCAAAGTGCGTTCCGCCGATGCGTATGGTGCGAAAATCGACGAGCGCTCCGTTTTTGACGACGCACACATCCGTATGCGTACCACCAACATCCAAAAGCACCGTAGATGACTGCCTGTCCTCCTCTGGAGCGATAAAAAGCGTTTCCGCAAGAGGAACGGCCACGAACATATCGGTTTGGATGGCCGCCGCGCGCAGCGTATCCGTGATAAGCGTTTTAAAGCGTGAATCCACAAACGCATGGGAAACGGTCGCGCGCACGCTTTGCGCGCTAATCCCAATCGGCGGATCGAGGCGAACGTTGCCTGAGGTTTCAAACTCCACGGGCGTGGAGTGCATCAGCTCGAACCCCTCGGGAAAATCGAATCGGAGCGATTCATCGATCAGTGTATCCACATCCTGCTCGGAAAAAATATTTCTGCGGTGCGGCGTAACTTCCGCCTGCCGCAGCACAAGCTGGATGAACGGCGCAGGCACGCCTACGCTTATGTGGCGCACGGTGCGCTTGCATTCGTTTTCGGCGGATTCTATGGCGCGTTCAATGGCGCTGACCACGTTTTTTTCGTCGGCGAACACGCCATGCTTATAGCCCTTGTATTCGCATACGCCGGCGCCATGCACCAGCACCCCGCCTTTGCCGTTGGGGCTACAGATCAAGCATATGATCTTCGAGCTGCCTACATCCAAAACTGCCGTAAACTGGCTCATCGGACCTCCATACCGCGGCGAAGATCGCAACACTATACTCCGCCCAGTATTTAAAGAATACCACAGCTACTATATATTGTGCAATACACGCGCATTCAATTTGTCAGTATTTGGAAAACAGCGCGTTCATTGTTTTTGTCAGCCGCTGAAGGGATCGCCGTTTTCAGGTGTGGGCGACGCTTGGGGGCTCTCCCCGGGCGTCGGCGAAGCTTGCAGTGTATCTTCAGGGTTCGGGGTCTCCCCGCTTTCAGGGAGCACGGTATTTTCCGGAAGCGCGGTTCCCGAAGGTTCTTCCGCAGGCGAATAAACCGGGCCGCTTCGCGCGGCGAGGTAAATGGTACCGCCGTTTTTGCCTTCCGCTTGCAGCTTCTTTAAAACAGCGGAGAGATTTTCAAGCTTGTCCAAAAGCGTGTCGGGCTGTCCAAGCTTTACAAGGTAGCCGCTATGGGTCATAAGCTCGATGGAAAGCGCGTTTGCCATGTTAACGCTTTTGATCTCTTCGGTAAGCCCTGCGTTTTCCACCGCCTGTAAAATAGAAACAAGCGCCGCCGCTTGAAAATCCACCCCTGTGTCGATGCTCTGTCCAAGCGTGTAGCCTGCGTTTCCCATGCCATAAACTGTGATGAGCGTGTCGCTCAGCTGTGTGCCGATGCTGAGCACATTGCCCGCATGGTCGATGAGCACGCTGTCGCCTGCGGAATCGGAAATCAAGGCGCATGGCTTGCGCTCCGCAATGCGAAGGACGACGGTATCCGGATAGTCGCGCACAATCTCCACATTGTCGATGTATGGATTGTTTAAAATTGCGGTTATTGCACCGGCCTCATCGATGAGGAACATGTGCTGCCCCGAGCGTATACCCGAAGCACTCAAAATGCTTTCGGCGCTCACTTGGGCGTTGCCCTCCACCGCCACCTTGTCCACCAGAAGCACGAAGTACAAAAGGAGCAGCGAAGCGATGCAGGAAACCGCAAAAATCATAACGCCAAGCGCATGCCCTGCGCCTTTGGCAGAGCGTGCCTTTTTTTTGCGTTTCCCCTTTCCTCTTCCCGAGGCGGCAGTTTTTGTGCTGCGCTCCCCCGCCATCAGTCTTCCTCTCGCCGTATGCGCGCGCCGATTGACGTCAGCATGCGCTCCATCCTTTCGTAACCCCTGTCAATGAGTTCCGCGTTCATCACCGTGGTTTCTCCCAGCGCCGCAAGCCCGGCTATGGTCAGCGCGGCGCCGCCGCGCAGATCGCGCGCGTACACCTGCGTTCCCGTAAGCCTTTTTACACCGCGGATGATGGTCGTACGATCCTTCTGGGTAAACACGGCACCCATGCGTGCAAGCTCCGCAGCGTGCTTAAAGCGGCTCTCAAACACATTTTCCACCACCACGCTCGTGCCTTCCGCCATGGTGCACAGCGCGAAAAACTGCGCCTGCATATCCGTAGGGAAACCCGGGTAGGGCAGCGTTTCGATGATCTTGATCTCATTGAGGCGCTCAGGCGCTTTCAAATACACGCTGTGCTCGCCGGAAAGAACCATGCAGCCCGCTTCCCGAAGCTTTGAGATGATCGATGCCATATGTTCCGGCTTTACGTTGCTAAGCGTCAGATCGCCGCCGGAAACCGCCGCGGCACAAAGCATGGTGCCGGCAACGATCCGGTCGGGGATCACGGTATGTTCCACGTTTTTCGCCCGTTCCTGCGTACCTTCGATGCGCACGTCCGAGGTGCCCGCACCCGAAACACGAAAACCCATGGCGCAAAGGAAATTTTGAAGATCCACAATTTCTGGTTCGCGTGCGGCGTTGTGGATGAGCGTTTCTCCTTGCGTGCGCACCGCGCCCATGATGATGTTCTCCGTTGCCCCCACACTCGGATAATCCAGGTGAATTTCCGCGCCCTTCATGTTCCTTCCGTCGCAAATGATCTGACCGTGTTCCTCGGTGATCTCAACACCGAGCATGGAAAGTCCCTTCAAATGAAGGTCGATGGGACGGTGGCCGATCTCGCAACCGCCAGGGTATGTGCAAACGGCCTTTTGGAACCGCCCGAGGAGCGGTCCGAGGGTAAAAATGGAGGATCGAAGTTCTTTTGAAATACGATGCGGCATCACGAAGTTGTCCGCAGCGGCTGCGTCGATGCGAAGGAGCCCGCCTTCCCTCCGCCACGTTACGCCAAGCGCAGAAAGTATGCTAAGCATATTTTCCACATCTTTTAGGTCTGGACAATCCGCGAGGACAATTTCCGCATCCGAGAGCAAGCAGGCTGCGAGTATGGGCAATGCGGCATTTTTCGCGCCGGAAATGCGCAAGCTTCCATGGAGCGGGCAGCCGCCCGAAACAATAAACCTTGCCATGCAAAACTCCTCCCGTGCTTTTATCTTATGCGGGCAGGAGACGTAACGTTCTACTGCGGCTCAAGATTTCTCGATATGTTCAGCAATATGCCGAACGCGCAAAGAAAAATGAGGAGCGACGTCCCTCCGTGGCTCACAAGCGGAAGCGTTTGGCCCGTAGGAGGGATGGAGCTTGTGGCAACGCCGATGTTGATTGCTGCCTGAAGCGCCACCACGCTTGTAATGCCCGCCGCGAGCAGCGAGCCGAAGCGATCCTTGCATTTGATGGCGATGCGCATACCGCGGTACGTAACAAACGCATACATGGCAACCACGAATGTGCATCCTACAAAGCCCAACTCTTCACCGATGATGGCAAAAATAAAGTCACTTTCTCCATACGGGAGAAACAAAAGCTTCTGACGGCTGAAATTGAGCCCCTGCCCGAAGAAGCCGCCCGAACCGAGCGCATACAGCGACTGGCGAAGCTGATAACCGTCCACATCCGGATCGGGGTTCCACGGGTTGAGGAAGATCATCAGTCTTTCCCATTGGTAAGGCTGGTAGTAGGCAAGAAGGATAACAGCCGGCACCGCAAGCGCAGCCATAATCAAAAGGTATTTGACGGGCGCGCCCCCTACATAGAGCATTACCATGCCGGTCGCCACGAAGATAATGGCCATGGAAAGGTTCGGCTGCAACAGAAGCAGCACCGCAATGACCGCCATGATCATGAGCATGGGCGCGATGCCGCGTTCAAAGCTTTCCATCCTTTTGGGAAAGCGCGACGCGAACGAGGCGACGTAGAGCACCAACACGAACTTGGCAAGCTCGGAGGGCTGAAAGCGCACGCCCGCGATTTCAAGCCAGCGCTGCGACTGGTTGGTTTCCTTTCCCATAATGAGCACCAGGGCCAGCAGAACGATTACGCCCAAAAGCCCAAGCACGCGCGCCTTTTCAAAAACGTGGTAGTTGATGCGCGAGATGAGCATCATCGCCACAAGGCCTGCTGCGCAATAGACCGACTGGCTTTTCAGGTAGTAAAATCCGTCACCCTTGTAAACGTTGGCGTAGTAGTAACTTGCCGAAAACAGCATCACGAGCCCGAACGCACAAAGCACAAAAACCGCCACGAGCAGCGGAAAATCCAGATGCCCCGGCGTGAAAAGCGGCTTTTTGATTTCTTTTGGCCCGCTTGCTGCCTTCACAATACGTTTCCCGCCCTTTCCGACCTAAGGGGATTTGAGCCCTTGCACCTCAAACACAATGCGCCAAAGCATGCACGGTTGCAGAAGCGTATGGTGCGCTATGCTTAAAGCCGCATGACAGCCTTTTTGAACTCGCGCCCGCGTTCTTCATAGTCCGTAAACATGCCCCAGCTTGCCGCCGCCGGCGACAAAAGCACCGCATCGCCGGGCTTTGCTAACGAAGTTGCTTCGCGCAAAAGCGCATCCAAATCGCCCTCGAAGGTATGCACATCTTCATAACCCGTGCGCTTTGCCGCTTCCAAAATGGCCGGCACATTGACGCCCGAAGCGATCACCGCTTTGATTTTACCTTCAAACGCCTCAAAAAGCGGTACAAAGTCGCTTTTCTTATCGTAATTCCCCACCCCGAGAAGCAGCACCGTCGGACGCGACATGGCCTGCACCGCCTTGATGGTGGAATCCGGATTGGTGCCTTTTGAATCGTTGATGTAAACGACACCGTCCTTTTCACGTACAAACTCGATGCGGTGCTCAACGCCTTTGAAGGACTTGAGCCCCTCGCACACCGCCGCTACGTCAAGCCCCATGCAAAGCCCAAGCGACGCGGCGCACAGCGCGTTTTGTACATTGTGCGCACCGGGGATCTGCAGTTCGCGTGTAAAAATGAGCGGGGTCTCAACGCCGTCAAAGCGCCAGATCATTTGCCCCCGCCTCAAAAACATGCCTTCCTCAAGCTCACGCTCCATGGAAAAATACAAAACGCGCGCTTTGGTAAGGCGGTGCATGTCGAGCACGACGGGATCGTCGTGGTTCAAAATGGCAAAATCGCATGGCTGTTGGTTTTCAAACACGCGGCATTTCGCGGCGATGTAGTTTTCCATTTTGTATTCAAAACGGTTTAGGTGATCCTCGGTGATGTTGAGCATGCCTACGGCGTTTGCGCGAAACGCTTGGATGCTTTCAAGCTGCAGCGCCGCAACCTCCGCCACCACATAATCCCACGCCTTAATTTCGGCGGAATGTTCCGTAATGGGTATGCCGATGTTGCCCAGCACGAAGGTGCGCTTTTTCGCGGCCTTGAAAATTTCACCCGTCAGAGCGGTGGTCGTTGTTTTCCCGTTTGTGCCGCTGATGCAAACAAAATGCGAATCCCTGCTTGCATAGCGGTAGCCAAGCTCGATCTCTCCGATCACCTCAATGCCGCGCGCAGCGGCTTCCTTGGCAAACGGCGCAAAAATGGGAACGACGGGACTTAATACCATAAGATCCACCCCATCAAGAAGCGCCGAAGGCTCCTTGCCGAGTGCATCTATATATTCTATGCCACGAAGCGCCTCGTTTAGACCCTCGATGGAATTTTTCATGTCGTTGACGATCACGCGGTAGCCGTTGCGGTACAGAAGCTTTGCGCTGGAAATGCCGCTTCGCGCCATGCCCACAACAAGGGCCGTTTTCTTTTGCTCGCTCACGATCTAAAAGCCTCCCGCCTGTTTTTGTTGAAAAAAAGCCGTCCGATGTGCCAAGGTGCTTGAGGCAACAGAGCCGCGCTCTGCCTCAAACGCCTTAACCTTCCCGCGTCCGCCGTGCCAAGCGCCAAGCAACCACGGCTTTTCGGATAAGATCACCGGACGGCTATAAAAACATTGTTGTTCTGGTTACACAAATGCCAGCAAACAAACCAAACATAACACAGTTGTAACTATCATATACATCGAAACAATCTTCGTTTCGGAATAGCCCAAAAGCTCAAAATGATGGTGAAGCGGTGCCATTTTGAACACGCGCTTTTTGCGAAGCTTGTAGGAACCCACCTGCAGCACCACCGAAAGGTCGCTTGCCACAAAACACGCACCCATGATGGGAAGTAAAAACACCGCGCGGGAGAAAATGGCCATGCATGCAATCGCGCCGCCGAGCGCGAGAGAGCCCGTGTCCCCCATGAACACACGCGCAGGGTATGAGTTGTAGCGCAAAAAACCGATGCACGCACCGGCGACCGCCGCTGAGAACATCCCCATGGACTTCAGCTCCGCACCATACTGCGTTTGCGAGGCTTGCGCAGCGTC
>DLFZ01000169.1:4256-16487 GCA_002482435.1 Christensenella sp. UBA7707 | reverse complement strand
ATGGCCACCACCACAAAGATGATGAACGGAATGTAGAAAATGCCAAGGTCCCATTCGATGTTCAAAAACGGCATGTAGATTTTGGAGCCGACAAAGGGGCTGTTGTAGGCATACAGCGCGATGATCGCCGCAATGCAAAACTGCCCGATGATCTTTTGGTAAGCCCGAAGGCCNNACGGTATTTTTGAAGCGCACCTTCAAAAAGTCGTCCAAAAACCCAAGAAGCCCGAAGCCGGTCGTAACAAGGAGCGCTGGAAGTACAAATTCCGTGGCACTCAACGAAAAAGCAAGGGTTCCGGCAAGGATGCCGGCGATGATCATCAAGCCGCCCATCGTGGGCGTACCGCTCTTTTTCAAGTGCGTTTTCGGCCCGTCCGTGCGTTCCGTCTGTCCGAACTTGAGCCTTTTGAGCGCCGGAATCAGCACCGGACCCAAAAGAATCGCCACAAGCGCCGCCAGAAGAAGCGCATAAATCAGGTGTTCCATCCTATCCTCCGTAAAAGCCGTTGCGGTGTGTCAGCGCGACAGAATTTCCGCAACGATCTCCTTTTCATCAAAGTGGTGCTTNNCCGTTGATCTCCTGATAGCTCTCGTGCCCCTTGCCCGCAAGAATGATCACATCGTCCTTGTGCGCGTTGTGGAGCGCGTATTCAATGGCGGCATAGCGGTTTTCGATCACAACGTACTCGGTGCCGGTTTTTTTCACGCCGTCCTCGATGGCGGCGATGATGGACAGCGGCTCCTCGCTGCGCGGATTGTCCGAGGTGATCACGATAAAGTCGGAATAGCGGCCAGCCACCTCGCCCATGAGCGGGCGTTTTGCCTTGTCGCGGTCGCCGCCGCAGCCAAACAGGGTAACGATTCTGCCTTTGGCAAAGCCGCGCACGGTCTTGAGCACATTTTCAAGCGCGTCGGGCTTGTGCGCATAATCCAAAAACACCGTAAATTCGCGTCCGCCGCTCGGGAGAGGCTCAAGCCTGCCGGATACGACGCCCATTTTTTCAAGCCCGTGCTTGATGGTATCGAGCGAAAACCCAAGCTGTATCGCGGCCGCCGAAGCGCCCATGGCGTTGTAAACGCTGAAAAGACCCGGCGTGGGTATGTTGATGCGCGCTTTGCCGATGCGCGTGAGCATGTCAAACTGCACGCCGCGGGTTGTAATGTCGATTTCCGAAGCACACACGTCCGCGCGTTCCGTGATGCCAAACGATGCGCTCGGCTTGCCGATGTCCTCGAGCATTTTCGCCGAATGCGGATCGTCCGCGTTGACAATGGCAAACTTGCTTTGCATAAACAAAAGCTTTTTGGCCGCTAGGTAGTTGTCAAAATTCTTATGGTAATCAAGGTGATCCTGCGTGAGGTTGGTGAACACGCCAACGTCGAACTCAATGCCGTGAACGCGCCGCTGATCGAGCGAGTGGGAGGAAACCTCCATCACCACAAGGTCAACGCCCTCATCCTTCATCCGGCGCATGAGCGCCTGAAGATCCACGCTTTCTGGCGTGGTATGTTCACTAGGGAGCTCCTTGTCACCAATCATGTTACGAATGGTACCGATTAACCCCACCTTTTTGCCGGCCGTTTCGGCGATTGCCTTGAGCATATAGGTGGTGCTCGTCTTGCCGCTCGTGCCGGTAATGCCTGCGACAGGCAGTGTTTGCGTAGGGTAGCCGTAATATGCGGCGGCCATTTCCGCCATGGCGATTCGGGTGTTTTTCACAAGCACCTGCGTTACTTCAAACGGCAGCGCACGCTCCACCACAAGCACCGCAGCTCCTGCCGCAACCGCTTGCTCGGCATAGGCGTGTCCGTCGGCAAAGGTGCCGACCACGCAGAAAAACACATCCCCCTCCCCGACCTTTCGGGAATTGTACTGCAAGGATCTAATTTCTCTATCCTCACCCAAAAGCGTGTGTTCCGTGCGCTTCAAAAGCTCTGAAAGCAGCATGTCTCCTCCATCATCCCCCGCCGATCTGTGTGGCGGAGAACTCCACAAATACTTCCGTGCCTACCGCTACCTCGGTGCCTGCCACAGGATTTTGCCGTATCGCCTTCCCGCTTTGATCGGGCGGGTCGATGCTGATCAAAAGCCCAAGTTCCGCAAGCGCATCGTGCGCCTCAAGCCGCGTTTTCCCCGAAAGATCGGGCACCCTCACGGTGGCTTTTTGCGCCCCTGCACTCGTTTCCNNCGGTCTCACCAGTGTACAAAAGTACCTCGGAGCCTTTGTTGACGATTTCGCCAGCGGCGGGAACCTGTGCAGTTACCGAATCGGTTTGCTGGTAAACGGCACTCAGGCCGACCTCTTCAAGCTTTTCCTTCGCTTCGGCCACCGAAAGACCGGTAACGTCGGGTACCGTAACGCTCTCGGTACTGCCCTCGGGCAGGTAGCCGTAGTGCCTTAAGGTTTCCTCGAGTACAGTCTTCACAAACGGCGCAGCCACGGTGCTTCCGAATATGACGCCAACTTGCGGTTCATCCACAAGAAGCAGGCACACAAATTCCGGATCGTCCGCGGGCGCAAACCCGACAAAGGAGGCAATTAGCTTCCCGTCGGCGATCTGCCCGTTTTCGTACTTCTGCGCGGTACCCGTTTTGCCGCCTACGCGGTAGCCCGGTATGCCGGCATTTCGGCCACTTCCTTCCACAACCACGCTTTCGAGAATTGCGCGTACGGTTGCGGAGGTTTCCTCGCTGATCGCGCGGCGAACCACGGTAGGCTTACTTTCAAGAAGCACTTCTCCCGTTGCGGAAACGATTTGCTTTACAACATAGGGTTGCATCAGGTTTCCGCCGTTGACGGCGGCACTCACGGCCGCCGCAAGCTGAATGGGCGTTACGGCGATGCTCTGCCCAAAGCCGATGCGCGCAAGCGTGTTTTCGGTGATGTATTTCTCCTGCGTCACGATGCCGCCCGCTTCGCCCTGAATACCGCTGCCGGTTACCGAACCAAAGCCAAACTTGTATATGTAATCATAAAACGTTTCCCTGCCCATTGCAAGTGCCATCGACATGAACGCAACGTTGCACGAGTTCTGCACGGCCTTGGTAAGGTTTTGCGAACCGTGCCCCGCACTTCTCCAGCAGCGCACGCGTTCTCCGTTTACGATTTTATAACCCGGGCAGTAATACTCGGAGGCGGTCGAAACGGTTCCGCTGTCGAGCGCCGCGCTCAGCGTTACAATTTTAAAGGTAGAGCCGGGCTCGTAAGCATCGGTCACAATGCGGTTTCGCATCAACTCCTGCAACGTGGCAAGATCGTTTCTAGGCGGGTTGTTGAGGTCGAAATTCGGAGAAGACGCAAGGCCTATAAGCTCGCCCGTTTTGCAATTGATCAAAATGCATTGGGCATTTTTTGCGCTGTTTACATCAAGCGCAAGTCTGAGCTGTTTTTCAATGATCGATTCGATCGCGCTGTTGGTGGTAAGCACAAGGCTGCACCCATCAAGCGGCTCTATGATTTCCTCCAGGCCATACGCAAGTGCGTTGCCTTTGCGGTCGGTTTCGGTAATCATGCGGCCATCCTCGCCGCTCAAATACTTGTCGTATTTTTGTTCAAGCCCCGCCTGCCCCTCTCCATCCACGGTGGTAAAGCCGATCAACTGGGAAAACAGGGAGGAAAGTGGATAGTAGCGCTTTGTATCCACCGCTGTGCCCACGCCCGCGCCAAGCTTGAGGCTTAAAAGTTGATCCACCACGTCGCGTTCCACGGCGCGCTTTAAGACGATTTCCATTTTCGTCTGGTCGCTCACCTTGGCAAGCACGGTTTCGTAATCCAGATTAAGTAGGTTCGAAAGCTCGCGCGCCACGCGCTCGCGGTTATCCGGCGTTACCTGCTGCGGCCAAACAAGCACCTTGTACGCCGTGCCGCTTTGCGCAAGCACAACCCCGTCGGTATCGACGATGGTGCCACGCTTTGCGCTTAGCGCCGTATCGCGCGTCCATTGGGAAAGCGCCATTTCCTGAAGCTCGTCGCTCCAGATCATTTGAATATAAAAAATACGCCCGAGCAGAATGACGAATACGACGGCAATCGCGACGAGCGTCCATAGCAGCCTTTTTTTGTTGGGAACAGCCGGCGCGCCCATCAGCACTTCCTCCACGCTGCGCGTTTTCAGTCGCCGTTCACCTTAACGATTTGCTCGGCGGTGGGATAGTCCATCCCCGCACGCTCCGCCGCTTCGCGCGCTTCGTCGATGTTTACGGCACTGCTGAGCCTTACATTCAGCTCATTGAGATCAATTTCACACTGCGAAATTTCGCTTTTCAACGCATTGACCGCATCATACTCCGCGCTGATCATGGCATAGCGCACCAAGATGCCGATCAAAGCGGCGGCAATACAAAAAACCGTCGCCAACACCCCTACCTTTTTAAAGAAAACCGCCGCGGCGCTCACACGCGGTTTTTCCGCGGCATGCGTTTTGGGTGCGGGACGCGTTTTTACGGCGGGCTTTGCGGAGGGTTTTGCAAGCTCCTCAATTTCCTCAAACTCTTCCGGCTCGTACTTCGGTACGGCGGACGATTGATACACGCGCGAATCCACATATACCCTTGTGGCGCTCGCCGCGGGCATATGACGGTAATCGTTTTCGGGCTTCCTTGCCGCTACTGCCATGTTATTCATCTCCGTCCGAAGTTATAACTTTTGTATGGCGCGCAACTTTGCGCTGCGCGAACGCGAGTTTTCTTCCTGTTCGCTTTCGGAAGCGACGAGAGGCTTTTTTGTGAGAATGCGCGCGGTGGGCTTTTTGCCGCAGATGCACATGGGTGCGCGCGGGTCGCAGGTACACGGGTTTTCATATTCGCGAAACGTCAGCTTCACGATGCGATCCTCAAGCGAATGAAAGGTGATAATTGCAAGTACGCCGTTTGGGGCAAGCAGGCTATGCGCGTCGTCCACCGCTTTTTTCAGCCCTTCGAGTTCCCCGTTCACCTCGATGCGCAACGCCTGGAACGTGCGCCTTGCCGGATGCGGGCCCTCGCGGCGCGTCGCTGCGGGAATGGCGTTTTTTATGAGCTGTGCAAGCTCCACGGTACTGTCGAGCGCGGCCTTCTCGCGCGCCTTTACGATGGAGGCGGCAACGCGGCCTGCGTAGCGCTCCTCACCGTATTCGCGGATGATCCGCGCTAGCTCCTCGAACGAGTAACCGTTTACCACGTCGTATGCCCGAAAAGGGGCAGAAGCATCCATTCGCATGTCAAGCGGCGCGTCCTCGTTGTAAGAAAAGCCGCGGGCCTTTTCGTCGAGCTGGTGCGAAGAAACACCAAGATCCAGCAAAATACCGTCGGCCCGTTGAATCGAAAGCCCCTCTAAAAGGCTTTTCATTTGAAAGAAGTTGCCACGCACGACCGTAAAGGCGTTTCCGAAGCGAAGGAGACGTTTCCCCGCTTCCGCGATTGCGTCCGCATCGCGGTCGATGCCGATGAGCCGCCCGCTTTGCGGCAACCGCTCAAGCACCGCTTCGGCATGGCCTCCCCCGCCGAGCGTGCCGTCTACAAATACGCCGCCGCGCGAAGGTTGGAGGAGCGAAAGCACCTCATTTAACATAATGGGGACATGATAGGTTTCGTTTGTCATATGCCAAGCCCCGTCAAATATGCAAGCGTGTCGTCATCAAATCCATCATCTTCCTGGCAATGGCGCTCCCACACGGGCGCGCTCCAAAGTTCTACGCGGTTGCCCATGCCGATGAGCACCACTTCCTCATCAAGCTGCGCAAGCGCGCGAAGCTGCGAAGAAATCAAAATGCGCCCCTGCTTGTCCAGCTCGCAGTCACAAGCATTGGCAAACAGCATGCGCATGGCGTTTTGCGCCGTAACATCGGACATGGCGGTTTTTTTAAAGCGTTCGAGGACCTCATTCCACACAGGCATTGACATGACACTTAAGCACCTGCCACCACCCTTGCCCATAAGGCCGCGGGTGACGATGACGGTATCGCCCAAATCTTCACGCCACTTGGCAGGTATAAATATCCTGCCTTTCGCGTCTACGCTATGCCTGAAGGAACTGATCAGCATCGCGTATGCCTCCACATTTGAAATAAAGTGCCACCAACCGCTTTGTTATGCTCATTATACACCACTTCGCAACACATGTCACCACTTTTATGAAATTTTGAAGCAATTTTTTCCCATTTTTTGCGTCCTTTTCCTACAAAGAGCGCTAAAAAAAGAAACGGCTTTGTTGAAGCAAGCCGTTTCTTTTTGCGCAGCTTTAAGGCCGCTTTTTACGAACAAAAGATCGATATTTATGCAAAAACCGCCCCACTTACAGAGCGGCTGCACCTCAAAATGCGTTTCCCCACAAAAAACGTCAGCAAAGCCACAAAGGCTTTGCTGACGATGGGTTATTCGGTTTCTAAAATGAACTTTGGCGAAAAGCCGATGTGGTCGGCAGAACACAGCGTATAGTTCACACCATTGTGCATACCTTCAAATGCGTTCTTGCAGGCCTTGCCGTGCAAGTGGCCATACACCACCTCGCGCGCGCGAAACCGCTCGAACAAGGCACAAAACGCGGAAGGTACGCGCCGCTCGTTAAACGGAGGATAATGAAGCATTCCAACAATGGGCGCGCCCGCCGGTACGCTTGAGAGCGAAAGTTCGAGGCGGGCTAATTCGCGTTCATAAATTTTTTCGTCCTCGGCCGGAGAAAAGCCAACGCTTTCAGGAATCGTCCAGCCCCTTGAGCCGGCAAACGCCATACCATTTATGACGATACAATCGTTCTGCACGGCAAACATGCTTTGATCGAGCAAACCGCGTACCTTCGCCAGCGAGTTCCACCAATAATCGTGGTTGCCGCGGAGCAGTACCTTTTTGCCATTGAGCCGCGCAATTGCGGCAAGGTCATCGGCAGAGTCCTCAAGCTTTAGCGCCCAGCTGATGTCGCCCGGGATCAGCACCACGTCCGAATCTTTCACAGTGACCTGCCACGAATCGCAGACGCGTTCAAAATGCTTGCCCCACTTCTCGCCGAACACATCCATCGGTTTTTCCGAGTTGCCGGGCAGATGCAAATCGCCGATCGCAAAGATTTTCAAGGATGCTTACTCCTTGTCGTCATATAGGTCGTCGTCCTCATCGTCATCTTCCGGCAGGGGTTCCAAAGCGGGAGAATCCTCGTCGTCCGCATCTTCAAGGTCATCGTCGCCAAGCTCCTTGTCGATCACCTCAAGCTCGCTTTCGGGGATATCCTCTGCGTCGCCGGGCAACGGCACTTCGATATCGGCCATAGCCACCTCGTCGATGTCAAGCGAATCCACATCCGCAAGGCCGCCTTTTACCTTTTCAAGTTTCTCTTGCCTGCGGGCTTCCCTCAGGCAGATCGCACACAGCTCCGAGCCTTTCACGGCAGGGTTTTCGCCGCATTCAATGCAAATCGAAACGCCGTCTTCCGCATCGTGCTCACCCTTCATGTAACGTTTGCACACGTTGCAGTATTTTTCGTCGTCCCGAATATAATTGAGTTCACACCTTGGGCACTTCTTCAGACCCATATCCATTCCTCCAAGCTGGGATTTACTTCACTATTATGCGAAAGCGTTCATGCTATGTCAATAGCGTATTTGGTGCATCCTGCCCCAAGGCTCCGGCGTCGGAAACAATTGCACCGATGCGCCTGATTAGCTCATCCCTTCCCTCGGCCGTTTCGGAGGAATACGCAAGCGCGGCGGGCGGCGCGCCCAAAAGCTTTGCCGCAGCGTTTGCTGCGTTCTGACGCTTTGACCTCGAAAGCTTATCGGACTTTGTGGCAACGAGCGTAAACGGCACGCCGTAATAGATGATCCAGCGGAACATCTGCTTATCATCTTCCGTGGGCGCATGGCGAATGTCGAGCAGCATAAAAATATGGCTTACCCGCCCCATGGAAAGGTACCCTTCCATAAGCTGGCCCCACTTCTCCTTTTCGGTTTTCGGTGCCTTGGCAAAACCGTAGCCGGGCAGGTCCACCAAGTAAAATGCCCCGTTGAGCCGAAAAAAATTGATGAGCCGCGTTTTTCCGGGGCTTGCGGAAATGCGCGCAAGCTTAAAATTGTTGCAAAGCGAATTGATAAGGCTCGATTTACCGACGTTGGACTTGCCTACAACGGCAATTTCCACGCCTTCTTTTTGCGGATAAGCGCCGCCAAGCCCCACGCTCGTAACAAATTCCGCCTTTTTGATCGCAAAATCTTCCATATAATATGAACTCCGGCCCGTTATGTGCGCTATGCGCCATTGCATTGTATCAGCGATTGCGCAGCTTGGCAACCCAAAAGCGCAATCTTTTCAAGAGTTTTCGCGCATCTCCCCCCAGCCGCTTCGCCATGCTTAAGCTTAAACGTCAAACCGCGCACAAAGAGAAGTTCAGCGGCTTCTCTCATACATGCCTATCTCAACGTATGCTTTTACATGGTTTTTCTACCAATGGTATAAAAAATAATTTACCAACTCTACACAAAGTAGCTTCAACTTTGTAGATTGTGACGCTATACTTATTGCAAAGGAGACGCATGTATGAAGCTTACGCTCGATGAAACCATACGCAAACACAGAAAAGCGCTTGGGCTCACGCAGGAACAGCTCGCGGAAGCCGTAGGGGTTACAACGGGAGCCGTATCAAAATGGGAATCCGCCCTTTCGAACCCCGACATCGGCACACTGATTGCGCTGGCGGATTTTTTTGAAGTATCCGTAGACGTTCTTCTCGGGTACCAGCTTCAATGCAGAACCGCTGAATTGGCGTCCAAAAAAATACGTGAGCTTCGCAATGCGGAGAATTATGAGGAAGGTTATGCAGAAGTCGAAAAGGCGTTGCAGCGCTTTCCTAACAACTTTGAAGTCGTATACCAAAGTGCAAGATTTCTCCACCTTGTGGGGTTTTCCAAAAAGAGCGGCCGTTCGGTTTTTGAAAAGGCGCTTGCCCTTTACGAGCGTGCATGCGGGCTCCTATCACAAAATACCGATGAAACCATCAGCGACCAGTCAATTCAGTTCGCCATTGGCGAGCTTTACGTGCTGCTTGACGACCATGAGCGCGCGTTGCGGCACTTCCAAAAATACAACGTTCGGGGCATCAACAACGCCACGATCGGCTTTCTCCTTGCGCAGATGAAGCAATACGAAAAAGCGCTTCCCTACCTTTCCGACAGCCTGCTCGACAGCGTTGTACAAATGCTTCGCACGGCGATTGGCCTCGCCAACTGCTATGGCAACAGCGGTGAAGCGGACGCATCCATCGAAGTGCTTCTATGGATGCACGGCGTACTTGACGGGCTGAAGAAAACCGAAAGAACCTCTTATTTTACGAGGGCGCAAGCTATGATGCTTTGCGGTTGTGCCCAGGTCGCGGCGGACAAGGGCGATGCGGAAAAAACCGAGCAGTACCTTCGCCTCGCTTTGAAAGCCGCTCGCGTCTTTGACGCCGCGCCGGACTTTGCTTCCGGCAGCATCCGGTTTTACCATGGAAAAGAGCAGACGTTCGGCGACGACTTTGGCGAAACAGCCATGCGCGGCATAGAAAAAGCACTAACGGAAGACGAGCGTACATCCCCCATTCTTACCGAGCTTTGGAGGAAACTTATAAATGAAGAACAATAACGAACAAAAGGCAGCCCGTAAAGCATTTACGCGGCAATTCTACCTGCGCAACAAAATGATGTTTTCCCTCGCTCTGACGTCCACATTTCTGGCCGCCTGCGCGAACCTCGTCATTTCCTGGTTGATGCAGCAGATCATCGACGCCATATCCGGCGTGCAGAGCCGGTTCTCGATCCTCGAACTCACGCTGATTTGTGTCGCCATCACGTTGGGGCTTGTCTTCATGATGCTGCTCGAATATCATTCGGTCCCGCGCTTTGTCAAAAAGGCCATGCGCCAGTATAAGGATTTTGCCTTTGGCGAAATTTCAAAAAAGAGCATTCATTCCTTCAACGGTGAAAATACCACGACTTACCTTTCGGCGCTGTCCAACGACGCAAACAGCATTGAAACCAACTATATTTCCAAAATATTCTCGCTCGTGCAGCAGCTCATCATGTTCGCGGGCGCGTTTGCGATGATGCTTTATTACAGCCCCTTTTTAACGCTTGTCGCCTTTTTGCTTTCACTGTTTCCGGTAATTGCCTCCATGCTCACGGGCAACCGCCTTGCGGTGCGCGAAAAGACGGTATCCGATAAAAATGAGAGTTTTTTGAGCATGGTGAAGGACATTCTTTCCGGATTTTCCGTGATCAAAAGCTTTAAGGCAGAGCGCGAGGTTCTGGCACTTTTTGCCCAAAACAACGCCGCCGCGGAGGATGCAAAATGCAAGCGCCGCATGACGGATATCGCCATAAATACAATCGGCGCCGTGGCGGGCATCATCGCGCAGTTCGGCGTGTTCCTGTTCGGCGCGTACCTTGCGTTGAGCGGGCGCGGCGTGACCGCTGGTGTGGTGATCATTTTCGTGCAACTTATGAATTTTGTAATTACCCCCATCGCCAGCGTGCCGCAGATTCTCGCCAACCGAAAGGCGGCGAACGCGTTGATCGATAAGCTTGCCGCCGCCGTTCGCTCCAACGTTCGCCGCGAGGGAAAAACGGTGGATACCGTACTCGATACGTCAATTGAGCTCAAAAACCTATGCTTTGCTTATGAAAAGGGCGCACCTGTTCTCAACAACATCAGCATGCGCTTTGAAGCGGGAAAGAGCTACGCCATCGTAGGCGGCTCGGGAAGCGGAAAATCCACACTTCTCAACCTTTTGATGGGAAGCAGCGAGGATTACGACGGCGAAATCCTCTACGACGGCGACGAGCTTCGCGCCATTAGCTCCGATTCACTCTACGACCTTGTTTCCATCGTGCAGCAAAACGTGTTTGTGTTCAACAGCTCCATTCTTGACAACATTACCATGTTTCGAAGTTTTGAAAAGGAAAAGCTCGACCGCGCGGTCAGCATGTCGGGTCTTGCACCGCTTATCGGCGAGCGTGGGAGCGACTATGCGTGCGGGGAAAACGGAAGCGGCCTTTCGGGCGGCGAGCGCCAGCGCATTTCAATTGCGCGAAGCCTGCTTCGCGGCACGCCGGTGATGCTCGTGGACGAGGCGACCGCCGCGCTCGACGCGGAAACCGCATTTTCCGTTACCAACTCCATTCTCGAGCTTTCAGACCTCACCCGCATCATCGTAACACACAGGCTGGAGGAATCGCTGTTAAAGAAGTACGACCGCATTTTCGTGCTCAAAAACGGAGTGCTTGCCGAGGAAGGCACGTTTGAAGAGCTCATCGGAAACAAAAACTTCTTCTACTCGCTGTTCATGGTATCCCAATAAGATCCACTCCGCTGTTTGAAAGGTTGGCGCATCTTCGCATTCCGGTGCGAAGATGCGCCTTTGTTCTTCGTGGGGAACAGACGTTCTGCTCCGCTTTACATTGTGCGGCAATGCTTTTATAATGATACACATATGCTTAAGATCATTTGGGGGATATAATGAAACGCTTTTTTGCATGGATTTGCTGCGTTCTTTTGAGCGCATCGCTTCTTATGGGCTGTGCGGCAACGCACCCGAACAAGCTTTCAAACGACGCCGTGCGACGAAACGAACAGCTTCGCGAGGACCTTTCGTATTATATGAGGGTTTTCCCGAAGCGGCACAAAAACCCCTTTACCATCCTAACCCGTGAAGCGTTTGAAACACGCATGAACGACCTCATCGCGCGCGTAGATACGCTCGACAACGAGCATGTTTTTACCGAGCTCAAAAAGATCGTTGCAGCCGTTGGCGACGCGCATTCGGGCCTCAAATACGACGATGCGCTTCGGTTTCCGTTGGAGTTTTACTTGTTTGCGGACGGGGTCTATATCATCAACGCCCCGAAAAACCTTGAAAGCCTGCTTTATGCGCGCGTCACCGCCATCGACGGCACGCCAATCGGCGAAGTGCTCGATCGTTTGGGCGAGCTGGTTTCCCACGAAAACGAATCGTGGTTGAACTACTGTTTGGGGCAGCACCTCTCCATCCCTGTCTACCTTTACGGAACCAACGTAATTGCAAGCGAAACAGAGGCCGTTTTCACCACCGAAAAGGACAGTGTATCAACCGATACCGCCGTGCTTTCCGTAAACACAGAAGAAATGCCCGAACTGTGTGTACAGCGCACGAGCGACGTGTTCACTGGCAAATACGACGAGCTGTACAGCTATCAGTACCTGCCGGAAAGCAAGGCGCTGTATTTTGCCTACAACGAGTGTACGGACTGGGC
>DLFZ01000169.1:0-4221 GCA_002482435.1 Christensenella sp. UBA7707 | reverse complement strand
GAGCGCATCGTTTTGGATTTGCGCTGTAACTCCGGCGGCAATTCCGAGGTGCTCAACCCCTTCACCGACGAGCTCAAGAACTATTTAAAAGAACATGCGGGCGTGAAGGTTTTCATTCTCGTTTCGCGCAACACGTTTTCCTCGGGCATTTTTGCCATTTACCGCACCATGGAGGCAGCACCAAACGCCGTTTCTGTGGGCGAGTGCTCCGGCGGGTCGCCCGACGCCTTCGGCGAGGTGAAAAGAGGCTACCTACCCAACAGCGGCGTGCTTTTTACGTACAGCATCAAATATTTTGAATTCAGCAAAAACTTCACCTACAAAAACACGGGCGACCATACCTTTTTGCCCGATGTGCTGCTTTCGCCTTCCATGGAGGATTATGTTACAGGCAACGATGTGGTGCTCAACTACGCGCTCGCCAACTGAAACAAAGGATGAGGGTGAATGTATGAAGCCGGTTCGCATCCGCGTCATCGCAAGGCACTTTTATGAGGCGCTTGCACAAAGCTACCTTACAGACGGCAAAGAGGTTGGCCCCTGCCCGCTTCTTGAAATTGGTCAGGAGTTCCTTTATGAGGGAAGCGCCGCAATGCCCGAGGGTTTCTGCCCGTGGGCATGGATCGACGTATACCGCACGGTGAGCGCGCTCTCCTCGGGCGCAACGCACAAACCATGGAACAATCGCGACGGGCAGTCGATCTTGTGCTGCACCGACGGCATTCGCCCCGTGGTGTTTGAGATCACCGCACTCGACTGAAAAATTTGCCGAACAAAGGAGGCATTTCCTTGGGAATACGAAACGCTGCAAAAGCACTTCTTCTGCATGAAGGAAAGATTTTGGTCAACAAAAACCGCAACACCCTTGGCGCGATGTGCTACGGGCTTGAAAACGGTGCAATCTACTACGACCTGCCCGGCGGAGGCCAGAACCAGTATGAAACACTGGAGGAAGCTGTAAGGCGCGAATGTTTGGAGGAGGCCGGCTACACGGTTCATGTGGAGCGCCTTGGCGCAATTTACGAGGAAATTTCTATCAACGCGGAGCTTCGCACGCATTATGAGATGTACGCGCATAAGGTGTATTTTCTGTTTGTATGCCATTTGGAGGACGTACCGCGAAAAGACGTTACGGAGCTCGACCTTGACATGTTGTGTTCCGAATGGGTCAATGTGGAGGAGGTAAAAAACCTTCCCATTTACCCGGAGGTTTTAAGAACCGAGCTTAACGAAATTTTGGGTGCCAAAATGCCACTGTTCCTCGGTTCGCGGCGAATCAACCAACCATAATAGAAAAAAGGGTTTTATAAAAGGCGGCAGTTCTTTTAAACTGTCGCCTTTTTGTACTTTATAGGCTTTATTGAATGGCCGNNGTTCCTCGGTTCGCGCCTGACAACATAGGTACAGTAGCAATTGAAGATATTACAAAAGGCGGAAGCTCAAAGAGCTTCCGCCTTTATGAAACACGATTGTTTATTGAATGGCCTGCGCGCGCTCCTGCTTGAGTTCAGGAACGTGTATATGTTTTCTCTGCGTATGCGTGGGCATATGCGAGAGCGCGGTTTTCAGCACCGTAAAGGCCTCGGAAGCGTACACGATGTGGAGCTTCGATTTCACCTCTTCGGGCACTTCTTCCATATCCTTGCGGTTTTCAAGCGGCACGATTACGGTGTGCATACCGGCGCGCACCGCCGCAAGAAGCTTTTCGCGAAGCCCGCCGATGGGCAGCACCCTGCCGCGCAGCGTAATTTCCCCCGTCATGCCGACCCCCGCCTTTACGGGGATGCCGGTGAGCGCGCTCGTCATGGCGGTCATCATGGTAACGCCCGCCGAGGGGCCATCCTTTGGCACGGCACCTTCGGGTACATGCACATGGATGTCGTTTCTTGACAGGAAGTCCTGCTCGATGCCTAAGGTATCCGCATGGGCGCGGATGAAGGTGAGCGCGGCGCGCGCGCTTTCTTGCATGACTTCACCGAGCTTGCCGGTGATTTGTACCTGCCCGGAACCTTTGAGCACCTGCGCCTCCACCTCGAGGGTGGTGCCGCCGACGCTCGTCCACGCAAGGCCGTTCGCCATACCCACGGCATCTGCGCGCTCGGCAAAGTTTTGGGTGTACTTGGGCTGGCCAAGGTATTCCGCAAGCTTTTGTTTGGACATGCGCACGCGGGGTTTTCCCTCGCCGATCTCACACGCCGCCTTGCGGCAGATGGACGCCGCAACGCGCTCAAGCTCGCGTACACCCGCCTCCGCGGTATAACCACGGATCATTTCCGAAATGACATTTTCGGGTACGGTGAGCGTTGCCTTTTTCAAGCCGTGCTTTTTCATCTGCTTGGGGATAAGGTGACGCTTGGCGATTTCAATCTTCTCGGTTTCGAGGTAGCTCGCAACGTCGATCACTTCCATACGGTCAAGCAGCGGACGCGGAATGTTTTCCTTGCTGTTGGCCGTGGTGATGAACATTACCTTGGAAAGGTCGTACGGCAGCTCCAGAAAATGATCGCGGAACGCGAAATTCTGCGCGCTGTCGAGCACCTCGAGCATGGCGCTCGCGGGGTCACCGTGATAGTCGCTTGTGAGCTTGTCGATCTCGTCGAACAAGATCACGGGGTTAACCGTTCCCGCCTGCCGCATGGCCGCAATGACCCTGCCCGGCATGGCGCCAATGTAGGTGCGCCTGTGGCCGCGAAGCTCCGCCTCGTCGCGGATGCCGCCGAGGCTCATGCGCACGAATTTGCGTCCAAGCGCTGCGGCGATGGATTCGCAGATGGAGGTTTTGCCCACGCCCGGAGGGCCCGCAAAGCAGATGATCTGCCCGTTGAGCTCGCCCGTGAGGCGCGAAACGGCAATGTGCTCGATGATTCGCTCCTTCACCTTTTGCATGCCGAAGTGGTTTTCGTCCAAAATGCGGCGCGCATTGTCGATGTTGAGATCATCCTCGGTGCGCTCCGTCCACGGCAAATCCAAAACACACTCGATGTAGTTTCGGGTGGAGGGCGCTTCGTGTGAACCGCCCGGCATTTCCGCAAGGCGGTCGATTTCCTTTTCAAGCTTTAAGCGCACGGAAGGGGGAAACTCCTTTTTCTCCATGCGGGCGCGGTATTCGTCGGACTCGCTCTCCTCGTTGTCGCTCAATTCCTTGCGAATGGCCTTCATCTGCTCACGCAAATAGAAGTCGCGCTGGTTTTTGTCGACCTGCTTTTTGACCTCCTGCGAAATGCGGCGGTCGATTTTTTGAATTTCGATTTCGCCGCTCACGAATTTCAGCACGATCTTAAGACGCTCCACGGGGTTCAATTCCTCAAGCACCCGCTGCCTGTCCTCGGTTTTTGTTAAAACGCTGTTGGCGATGGCGTCGGCATAGCCGCTCGGGTCGGATTTCGCCTCGATGGTTTCGATAATATCCGCCGTGTATTTCATGGAAAACTGCGCATAATCCCGAAACGTTTTTTTGAGCCTGCGGCGCAGCGCTTCGGCGGTGTTCTCGTCGAATGCGGCATCCGAAAGCTCCTCAACGTGTGCGACAAAATAAGGCTCGCTCGAAACAAGCTCGCTGAGCCGCGCGCGGGCAACGCCCTCTACAAGCACGCGAACGGAATCGCCCGGCAAACAAAGCACTTGCCGAATTTTACAAAGCGTGCCGATTTTGTATATGTCCTCGACGCCCACATCATTTTTGCGCGCGTCAAGCTGGGAGCTCAGAAAGATCATGCCGTCCTGCAATTGAATGGCGGCCTGCAGCGCGCTGACGCTCTTTTCGCGTCCCGCGTCGAAATGCAGCAATTCGCCAGGCAGTATGACAAGGCCTCTGAGCGGAACAACCGGTACCGTGTGATACATAACATTCCTCATTTCCTTGCTCATATTGTGATTATACCTATACCATAGGAAATTGACAACAATATGTACCTGCCATGAAAGGTATTAAAAGGTTGCGAAAAACGGTTTCGGGTGAAACAGAATATGACAAGAGATCGACGTTGATGTGCACAAAAACATGCTTTGAATACCGCGCGATGCGTTTGAAAGTCACGCGGCAAAAAGAAAGCCTTTCTTTTCAAAGAAGGAAAAGAGAAAAACGGCGGGATGACGTCACCCTACCCCTCGCGCATCCGCGCCCGCATGGAACATTTACATCATTCCGTTTTTCTGACGACATGTGCGTCAGAAAAAACACCTTGCGCGGTTTGCCGCCCGGAAATGCGAAGCATTTTAGGC
>DLFZ01000178.1:29732-31588 GCA_002482435.1 Christensenella sp. UBA7707 | reverse complement strand
CTACGCGCCGCAATGCCGCAGTGTGCGGATTTAAGCATAACGCGCCAACCCGAACGCACTATGCTCATAGCTTCTTTTTTAAGAAAACGCCTTCCTCATACACGCTGTCGGCCATAAAGCCCACGCTTTCATACAGCCTTCGTGCCACGGGGTTTCGCCGGTTTACGCCGATGGAAAGCTCCTTTGCGCCGCGCGCTTTCAGGTACTCTATGCCGTATTGCAGCAGTATTTTTCCGTAGCCGCGCCCCTGAAAGCGGCGGTCGATGAGCAAAAGGTTTACGAGGTACTCATCCTTTTTCTTGTCCACCCGCAATCCGATGAAGCCGACCGCACGGTTCCCCTCAAGAAGCACAAAGGGTTTCAATTTCTGGCGGTCAATGCAGCACATGGCAAGGCAGCTTTTTGCATCCGGCACAAAGTCCACCTGATCTGGCGCAATTTCAAGGTCCATCGCGCCGTAACCGTAACGCCTGCCGCAAGGCACCACGCGCGGGTTTTTCGGGAAGGTGAACGCGGCCTCCACCTCTCTTCTCAATTTGGGGCAAAACGCGGTATATTCTCCGTTCTCGTACTCCATTTTTTGATCCTCGTTGAGAAGCACAAGGTAGCTTACCCCGCTCTGCTGCGAAAAGTACAGCCGTAGCGTGCCCGCCGCAAAGCCGACATCCGCTACCACGGTGGTACCGTCTGCCTCCTCAAAGCCGAGGCCGATTCCCTCGGTGTTCATCCGCAGAGCGTTTTTCCACATGCCCTTGCTCAAAAGCCCGCCTTGCGTAAACGCGAACAAAAGCTTTTCAAAATCTCCCGCCGTCGTGGTAAACGCGCGCCCACTTACAAACCTTGGCATTGCAACAAGCTCTTTGCCCTGCATTCTGCCGGCATACACGGTTTCGCCCGCCATACCTTCGACGGTATCGTTCATGCCGAGCGGCGAAAACACGTTCTGCTTCAAAAAGGCGTAGAGCGAAAGCCCGCTCACACGCTCCACAATTTCACGAAGCACTACATGTTCTGAGCGGTTTTGCGGCTCAAACTCCAAGCCGGGCTTGAACTTGAGTTCCAGCGTGCCTATTTCCGCAAGAAGCTCGGCATACTCCACCTTTTGTGCGAACATAAGCCTTTCCTTAACAAGCTGCTCCTCGCGCGAAAGCGCGGTATGCGCTGCGTCTTTGTCGAGTGCCATGCGCCTTACGTTCACGACATAATCGGGGATGCCGGAACTGCCCTGCAAAAGCTGGCGCACGGTAATTTCTTCTGCGTGCGCATACTCGGGCAGAAAGCGGCTCATTTTATCCGAAAGTGCAAGCTTTTTGGCGTCCGCAAGCAGCAAAACGCAAAGCGCCACAAGATAGCGTGCTTCCAGATCAAAGCAAAACCGCGTTGCAAGGCGCATGGGTGATAGCGCTTCGCGGTTTTCGAAGCCATATGCCCCGCAAAGCAGCGTCTCGCCGTTTTTGTAAACACCTACGATGCCCGAAGCTTCGAATTTTTGTGCAAGCGCGTCGATATGATCGCGCAGGGCATCCGCATGATAAGGTTGACGTTCCATAAAAACCTCCGTACAAAAAGAAAAATCCCTTTCGAGCCGCGAAAGGGATTGGAAAAAGCTATTTTGGAGCGCGCTGTATCGCGCCACCCCGCAAGGCCGTTCCCCGCAACATCCCATTTTCGCAGCAAGTCAATACACGGGCAAGTGCTGCCCGGTTTTATACAATGCGCGGAATGGAATTAGCGGCTCATGACCTCAGTTCTCCTACATATGACATATTTGTAACAATCATACCAGAGATATACGCATGTTGCAAGGGCGAAAAATCAGCGGTCGCCGGAGAATTCGTTTTTAGGCGTTTCCTCTG